>NZ_RZPQ01000266.1:0-7021 GCF_003999135.1 Mesorhizobium sp. M7A.F.Ca.CA.004.06.1.1
GAGCGGCGTGTGCCGAGACTACGCGCATCTCGCCGTCACCTTCTGCCGGGCGCTCAACATCCCAACGCGCTACTGCACCGGCTACATCAGCGACATCGGTATGCCGAAACCATGGGCGAGCATGGATTTCTGCGCCTGGATGGAAGTCTATCTCGGCGGCCGCTGGCATGTCTTCGACCCGCGCAACAATGCACCGCGCATCGGCCGCATCCTGATCGCCTCCGGCCGCGACGCCGCCGACGTGCCGCTGACCCATATATTCGGCCCGGGAACGCTTGCCGGCTTCAAGGTGTGGACCAGCGAGATCGTCGAGTAGTCGCCGTTTTCCATAGGCCGATCTCTCATGACCGCTGGCTTGGACGACCCGACATTCGCGCGGTGTGATGCCTGTGGAGCTTTAGCGGCCTGGCCGCTAGACTGCGCCTTGAATGGGAACAAATGCCATGGCCGGGCACGGCGGCTCAAAAAAGGTGATCTACGCGGCGCTCGCCGGCAATTTCGCCATCGCGCTGACCAAGTTCGCCGCCGCCGCCTTCACCGGCAGTTCGGCGATGCTGTCGGAGGGCGTGCATTCGCTGGTCGATACCGGCAATGGCGGCCTGCTGCTCTACGGCATGCACCGCGCCGCCCGCCCGGCCGACCGGACTCATCCGCTCGGTCACGGCCGCGAACTCTACTTCTGGAGCTTCATCGTCGCGCTCCTCGTCTTCGCGCTGGGCGCCGGCGTGTCGTTCTACGAAGGCGTGATCCATATGATGGCGCCGGAGCCGGTCGCCAACGCCGAGGTGACCTACATCGTGCTTGGCCTTTCCTTCCTGTTCGAAGGCAGTTCGTGGTGGGTGGCGCTGAAGGAGTTCCGCCAGCAGAAGGGCAAGCAGGGCTGGCTGCGGGCGGTGCAGTCGAGCAAGGATCCGAGCGTCTACACCGTACTGTTCGAGGACAGTGCAGCACTTCTCGGCCTGATCGTCGCGTTCGTCGGCATCCTGGCGGCGGAAGTTCTGGAGATGCCGGAACTCGACGGCGCCGCCTCTATCGGCATTGGGCTGATCCTGGGGGCGACAGCGATCTTCCTGGCCCGCGAAAGCAAGGGCCTGCTGATCGGTGAGCCGGCATCGCCCGAAGTGCAAATGAAGGTGCTGGCGATCGCCCAGCAGGATCCGGCGGTGCAGCGGGCGAACGGCGTCCTGACCGTCCATATGGGGCCGGCAGAGATCGTCGCCGGCCTGAGCATCGAGTTCGAGGACCATTTGACGGCGCCCGAGATCGAAGCTTGCGTCGAGCGCCTGGAGGCGCAGCTGAAGAAGGAAATGCCGGAGATCACGCGGCTGTTCGTCAAGCCACAGACGACAGGCACCTGGGAGAAGCGGCGCAAGCTGATCGACACCGCATCCGATCCGGCTCTGGACTAGCGCCGCGCCATTGCCTGGCTGCCTTGACCCGCTAGATTACCGGGATTCAGGAGGAACAAAGATGAAGATCGACGGCGGCTGCCACTGCGGCGCGATAACCTATGAGGCGGAGGTAGACCCGGAAAAGACCACGATCTGCCACTGCACGGATTGCCAGCAACTGACCGGCACGGCTTTTCGCCTGACGGTTCCGGCGCCGGAAAGCAACTACCGCATCACCAAGGGCACGCCGAAAATCTACATCAAGATCGTGGCGAGCGGCGCCAAGCGCACCCAGGCCTTTTGCGCTGACTGCGGCTCGCATCTTTACGCCACGTCTGTCGGCGATGGCCCCAAGGTCTATGGGATTCGCGTGGGGACCGCGCGGCAGCGCCAGGATTTGATTCCAACACAGCAGAAATGGCACCGCTCGGCGCTGCACTGGCTGCCTGAATTTCAGGGCATGACCACGTTGGAGGAGCAGTAGCGCCGGTCCGGCACCGCGCCTCAATCGTCGCCTTCAACGACCCTCAGCCTGAGCTGCCCGGTTTTCGAATCGGCAACGCGCGCGCCAGTATCGACCTTCGCGGCGGGAGCCCGTGACGCTGCGTCCGCGGCGGCATCGCCGTCGGGCTGCGCGCCGAATTCCAGTGCCTCGATCTTCTGGCCGCGCTTGGTGACCTTCGACGTCGAAACCAGGATGTCGTCGATGTCCTTGGCCGACTGACCGAAATGCACCTGCAGCTTGCGCACCCGCTCGTCGACGCGCGCGACATCCTCCATCAGCCGGATGACTTCGCCCTGAATCAGGTGCGCCTGTTCGCGCATGCGGGCATCCTTGAGGATCGCCTGGATGACCTGGATCGACAGCATCAGCAATGACGGCGAGACGATGACGATTCGGGCGCGGTGCGCCTTGTGGACGATCGCCTCGAAATTCTCGTGGATCTCGGCGAACACTGATTCCGACGGCACGAACATGAAGGCGGTGTCCTGCGTCTCGCCCTGGATCAGGTATTTTTCCGAGATATCGCGGACATGGATCTCGATGTCGCGGCGGAAGGCCTGCGAGGCGGCCTTCTGCAGGTCGGCGCCATCGGCGGCGCGGATGGCATTCCAGGCCTCGAGCGGAAACTTGGCGTCGATGGCCAGCGACGGCGCGCCGTTCGGCATCTTCACCAGGCAGTCAGGACGGCTGCCGTTCGACAGCGTCGCCTGGAATTCATAGGCGCCGTGCGGCAGGCCGTCGGCGACGATCGCCTCCATGCGAGACTGGCCGAAAGCACCGCGCGTCTGCTTATTGGAGAGGATCGCCTGCAGCTGCACGACCTGGCCGGCGAGCGACTGGATGTTGCCCTGCGCGACATCGATGATGGCCAGCCGCTCCTGCAATTTGGCCAGGCTCTCATGCGTGGATTTGGTCTGCTCGGTCATGGTCTGGCCGAGCCGGCCGGTCATGGCGTCGAGGCGCTGGCCGATCGACTGCGTCAGCTCCGCCTGCCGTGCGCCGAACACTTCGGCGATGGCGCCCATACGACCCTGCATTTCGGCCTGGCTTTGCAGAATGCCGGCCATCCGCACTTCCGCATCGCGGGCATGATCGGCGGCTTCCGCAGCCGCGACGGCGCGCGCCTTCGCCGACCGCCACAGCGCAATGACCAGCGCCACGAACAGGGCCAGAAACAGCAAAGCGCCGAAGGCCAGCGCATGGCCGAGCGTGACGGTTGTGGCGCCAAGCCGGGCGACAGGTTCGGAAAGGATGGTGCTCAAATCATTCATGTGGACAGCATAAACGATTCGCGCTGCCGGCACAGATCAAAACGTGAACGAGCCTCCAGCCTACCGGTTGACGCTTTTCTCTGGAGGTCTTAGGTGGAACGCCATGTCGATCAAGCCGCTCATCATCCTTCCCGACCCCATCCTGCGCCAGGTTTCCAAGCCGGTGGAGCGTGTCGACGCACCTTTGCGCAAATTAGCCGACGACATGCTGGCGACCATGTATGACGCGCCGGGCATCGGATTGGCGGCAATCCAGATCGGCGAGCCGCTGCGCTTGCTGGTGATCGATCTGGCCAAGGAAGACGAGACGCCGGCGCCGCATGTCTTCATCAACCCGGAAATCCTGGAGAGCGCCGACGCGCGCTCGGTCTATGAGGAAGGCTGCCTGTCGATCCCGGATTATTACGCCGAGGTCGAACGCCCGGCCTCCGTGCGGGTCAAATATGTCGACCGCGACGGCAAATTGCAGGATATGGAGGCCGAGGGCCTGATGGCCACCTGCCTGCAGCATGAGATCGACCACCTCAATGGCGTCCTGTTCATCGACCACATCTCGAAGCTGAAGCGCGACATGGTGGTGAAGAAATTCAAGAAGCTTGCCAGGGACAAGGCGCCGGGCAAGCTGGCGGGATAGGGCCATGCCCCTTCGCGTCATCTTCATGGGTACGCCGGAGTTTTCGGTGCCGACTTTGCGCGCGATCGCCGAGGCTGGCCATGAGATATCAGCCGTCTATACCCAGCCGCCGCGCGCCGCAGGGCGGCGCGGGCTGGAGTTGACGCCATCGCCGGTGCAGCGCGAGGCGGAGCGGCTGGGCATTGAAGTCCGGGCGCCGGTTTCGCTCAAGGGCGAGGCCGAGCAGGCCGCTTTCCGTGCCTTGCAGGCCGATGTCGCCGTGGTCGTCGCCTATGGCTTGCTGCTGCCGAAGGCGGTTCTCGAGGCGACCCGGCTCGGCTGCATCAACGGCCATGCGTCGCTTCTGCCGCGCTGGCGCGGTGCCGCGCCGATCCAGCGCGCCATCATGGCCGGCGACCTGGAAAGCGGCATGATGGTGATGCGCATGGAAGAGGGGCTGGACACCGGCCCGGTCGGGCTGGTTGAAAAATGCGCCATCGAACCCGATATGACAGCCGGCGATCTGCATGATCGGTTGATGAGTGTCGGTGCTGCCTTGATGGTGGAAGCGCTGGCGCGACTGGAAAGGAATACCCTGACATTCACCACACAAGCTGTGGATGGGGTGACCTACGCCAAGAAAATCGATAAATCCGAGACTCGCGTGGACTGGACTCGCTCAGCAAGTGAGGTCCACAATCATATTCGCGGCCTGTCACCCTTTCCCGGCGCGTGGTCGGAGATAGGAATTGGCGGCCGCCAGGAGCGGCTGAAACTGCTTCGCTCGACGCTGTCGCAAGGCCTGTCGCTTTGGGAAGAGTTGGGCGAGTCGGGAGGAATTCTCGATGACCGGCTGACGGTCGCCTGCGGGGCAGGCGCGATCAGGCTGGTCGAAGTTCAACGCGCGGGCGGAAAGCCCGCTGCCGCGTCGGAGTTCCTGCGCGGGGCCAAGATCGAAAAAGGACTGAAATTCTCATGAGCATGATGTCGATACGCGCGGCAACGCCGCGGGATCGCGAGGCCATCCGCCTCGTCGAGGAACACGCTTTCGGCCAGCAGGCGGAGGCCGGTCTGGTCGACGCGCTGGTGACCGGCGGCGACGCTGTTGCCGAACTGGTGGCGGAAGAGGACGGCCAGGTGGTCGGCCACATCCTGTTTTCGCGGCTGTTCGTCCAGAATGGCGGCAAGACTTTCGCGGCCGTGGCGCTGGCACCGCTGGCGGTGGAGCCCTCGTTCCATGGCAGCGGCATCGGCGGCGCGCTGATCCGCGAGGCGCATATCCGCCTCAGGGATGCCGGCGAAACGCTGGCCGTGGTGCTCGGCGACCCCATCTATTACGGGCGTTTCGGATATAGCCACACGCGTGCCGAGAACTTCGAGAGCGAATACCAGGGCGAAGCGCTGCAGGCGCTGGCCTGGGGCGACGCGCCTGAGGCCGGCACACTGGTCTACGCCTCCGCCTTCACCGCTCTCGCCGCGTAGGCGAGAGCGTATAGCCGCCCGGCATGCCGCGTTTTCGCCTCGACATCGAATATGATGGCAGTCTGTTTGCCGGCTGGCAGCACCAGGCGGATCAGCCTTCGGTGCAACAGGCGATCGAGCGGGCGATCGAAAAATTCTGCGGCGAAGCGATCCGGCTGCGCGCCGCCGGCCGCACCGATGCCGGCGTCCATGCGACCGCGCAGGTGGCGCATGCCGACCTCGCCAAGGCGTGGCCGGGCGACAAGGTGCGCGATGCAGTCAACGCCCATCTGCAGGCGGCCGGGGCGCGCATCGCCATCCTGAAAGCGACGGTCGTCTCCGACAGCTTCGACGCCCGCTTCTCGGCCATCGGCCGCCACTATCTCTACCGCATCCTGAACCGCCGTGCCCCGGCCGCGCTCGACAAGGGCAAGGTCTGGTGGGTGCCGAAGCGGCTCGACGCCGGCGCCATGCACGAAGCGGCGAAAGTCCTGCTGGGACGGCATGATTTCACCACCTTCCGCTCGACCCAGTGCCAGGCCAACAGCCCGATCAGGACGCTGGAACGGCTCGATGTGAGCCGACAGGGCGACATGATCGAGGTCAGGGCTTCGGCGCGCTCGTTCCTGCACAATCAGGTACGTTCGATGGTCGGCTCGCTCAAGCGCGTCGGCGACGGCGGCTGGACTGCGGCCGACCTGAAAACGGCGCTCGAGGCGCACGACCGCGCCGCCTGCGGACAGGTGGCGCCACCCGACGGGCTGTTTCTCACCGGTGTCGATTATCCAGTCGAGACGAGCCCGGACAGGCTCTGAACTCCGGCATCGTCCGGCACGGTGATGCCGAGCAGCGTCTGCAGGCCGAACAGCACCAGCAGCGAGGCGATGAACATGCCGACGAAAACGGCGGTGCCGACCGATGCGCCCCTGCCGATCGTGGCGTTGGTCATGCGCCAGGTCAGCACCATCGACAGGGCAAACAGGAACAGCGACACAAGACTCGCAGCCTGGCTTGCGGACGACAGGAAAAGCCGGATCAGCGCCGAGGGCAGCATCAGCCAGGCGGTGATGGCCGAAGCCCAGTTGCTGGCGACGACGTAGTGGACGAAGCGGCCGCCTATGCCGGCGCGCGGCGCGATCAGGGCGAGCGCAATCAGCGGCAGCACCCAGGAGCCGATGTCGACCGTCGCCAGGCGCACCAGCATGCTGAAGCGGCCCGCGAAGGCGTCGGGATCGCCGAGTTCGTTGGCGATGCCGACCCAGCCGACGATCAGCGCCGGTGCAGCAACGACAATGGCGAAGAAGGAATTCCAGAAGCCGTCGGCCGACAGGTCGAGCAGGCGCAGGCCGTCGGCCTTGCCGAGCATCAATCGCCAGGCGCCCGTCAGCGAAGCTTGGGTTTCGTCCGCCGAAAGCATGCTGTTCAGCCCTGTCCGAACCAGTCTTCTATGAAGCGCTGGTAGATTTGCGTCAGCGTTTCCAAATCGGCAATGGCGACGCGCTCGTCGACCATATGCATTGTCTTGCCGACCAGCCCGAACTCGACCACCGGACAATAGTCCTTGATGAAACGCGCGTCGGACGTTCCACCGGAGGTCGACAGCGTCGGCTCCTTGCCGACCGCCGACTTGATCGAGCCGCGCAGCGTTTCGATAAGCCTGTCGTCGCGGGTCAGGAAGACATGGCTCGGCCGGTCGCGCCAGACGAGCTCGTAGTCGACCGGCGTCTTCTTGCCCTGCCGGTACTTCCTGCGCCTGGCCGCCTGGTCGAGCCGGTTGTGG
>NZ_RZPQ01000267.1:0-7009 GCF_003999135.1 Mesorhizobium sp. M7A.F.Ca.CA.004.06.1.1
TCCGAAGAGGCAGCGATGCCAACCGCCGTTGCCATGGCGGGGACGATCCAGTGCGTCGTCATCGGGCCGCTCCGGCGTCAACGCCAGTGGATCCGCCAGTCCTGATCAACGGAGGTCCGATAGGAGGGTCCCTTCTTCGATAGCGTTGAAGGGCGTGATCCGGCGACCTAAAGCGCGTTGCGTTGAAGCGGATTTATGCGACGCACTTTAGGTTCTTTTTTCTATTTGCATGTCGTCCTCTGATAACCGAGGTCAATTTTTAGGCGACATGCATTACGCGCGTCCTAGTTGTGGCCGCCGAGTGTGTTCACGGTCGCGCAGAACGCGGTGAATGGCTGCATTACCTCACCCGCGCACTCACCCTTCATCTGTGCCTGCTTTTCGGCCGGCATGGAAAAAAAGACGCGCTCAAAATCAACCCGGGGCTTCATGGTTTTCATGCTGGAGTCGGTGAAGAACGGCATCATCGTGTCCGGCTCATCCAATGCCCCGGCCAGAGCATGGCCACCAAAAATCGAAAGACTGAATGTTGCAGCGAGACAGATAGCTTTGATGTTCATAAGAAATTTCCTCTCGTGTTAAACGGTTGCCCCAACGACAATCACGTTGGAATTCACAGGGTAGCATCTTCCCGGCTACAGTATTTCCGATGGGCACGGTCTTTTCTGCCTGAACGATGCTTGTGAGGGGGCAACTCGAAGCTGGTTTGGGAACATCAAGACAGAATGACTCCGCCGCCTATGACCTGTTGAACACGCAGCATCAACTTCCTTAAGCATGGATTTCGAACAACGTGCCTGTTCGCTGACGCCGACATCATCCCGGTTGCCAAACCGGTCCAAAAGCTATTCGCCGATGCGAAGACGGTGGCGTTAGCACCGAGATCGAGGAAGAAACCGTTAGCGGGCTCGAAATGCAGGGAGCAAGAGACGACGGCCCGAGTGCAAGCCAACCGGAGCACGATTGAAATGGCGCGCCGATCATTCCAGATCGGAAAGATCGGGCAAGCCTTGAGACAGCATGGTCCATACGGATAGACATAAGGATTATATCTAGGTAGGGGGAGCTCGAATACATGATGTAGACTGGTGAACTCCCGTAGAGTTGAGCACCTTGCCTGCCCGAATATTCTGAGCCCGTACTCGCCGAGGGTTTATCGGATAGGGTCGGAGCAGAAACGCGGAAGTCAGGGGTCCTGTTGGTCCCGCTACCGCCGCCCAATCAAGCTTCGACGGCGATCCGTTCCCTCCAAGAAACACAGGTTTCATGAAGGGCATAGGCCAATGACTATTCAGTCGCTTCCAACTTTTCCGAGAGGGATGGCTCCCATCGGTCTCCTGGTATCGAACGCCGTGTGTGAGCCTGAACGGCGCCAATCCGCAAGTGCTGCGGCGATGGGGACATCGAGTATGTCGCCGGAGACCGCGGGCTCGACCTTCCGGATCGACGTCCCCTACATGGATATGGTGCTTTCGATCTCCGCGCAGCCCTCGGGCTGCGCTAGTGATGAGGCAGGTTTCACGAGAACTGTGGCGTCCCACGGGATGCCTTTTGATCCGGTCATCGAGCGGCTACTTTCCCAGTTCGAGCAGGCTGTTAGGCCGGAGGGAGTTGATGGGGTCCACGGAGACGCCATCCTCCACGCCATCCTAGCCCGCTGGCTCTGGCTGCGATCGCCGTCCGAGGTCCAGCAGGAGGCCAACCACGGCGCACTGCAGAAATGGAGGCTGAAGCGGGTGATGGCTTACGTTGACGAGCATATCGGTGAAGCCATTTCGCTGGCGGATCTCGCTCGGGCGGCAGGCCTCAGCCGGATGTATTTCGCCGCGCGATTCAGGATGGCGACCAGTCTTCGTCCTCACGAATACATCCTGCGCCGCAGAATCGAGCGGGCCAAGGACATGCTGATCAAAACCAATGACAGCCTCGTTGATATCGCGTTCAACGTCGGCTTCCAGACTCAGGCACATTTCACCACGGTCTTCAAGCGCTTTGCCGGCATCACTCCCGGCCGCTGGCGCCAGTCCAACCGCCTCCAAGCATGAAGCTTTCGGCCCCCGCCGTCGCATGGCAATGACCTCGCCGCGCCCTGCCTGCGCGATATATTTTCCTCGGAGTTGAGACTGCAAAAGGCCTCCCAGCCATTGCGATTGTGGTAGCGAGACGCCGATACCGGAGTGTGGAAGTCTGGGCCGGTATATGGTGTAAGTCGAGTTTACGTCTGCCGTAGTGCACTTCGCTTCCCGGGGGCATCCCTCTCAGCACTCGCGTTCGGGGCGGTAACGCAACCTCTTGGCCCGCTCAGGCAAAGGTCCGGCATCAAAAGACCTTCATTCCATCGCGAAGTTCTGCGAGCGCTTACAAAACTGTCTTACGACGATTTTCATTCAACGTATTGCATTTCCGCTCAGAAGGCGACTGAACGCTAGCGCGATTCCCCGAAGCGGAGATGTCTGCTCCGGCAACACCGGCACGGCATTTCCCAGGACGTGAACGCTTCCGCGCAGGACCGCTGCTGGCCAGCCAAAGCCGTCCGGAACGTTGCCATCGGCGATGAAGGGGTAAGGGGCAAATAGCAGTGCGACAAGCAGCCGCTTCACCGAAAAATCATCGCTGAGGGTCGGCAAAGCCATTATGGCGCACCGCCAGATTTCGCCATCGAGTGCCCAGGTCGCCCTGCTGATTGCTGGCACCCTCGTTGCTGCGGCGCGGACGCAGACGCGACGGAGATGGCTGCGGCTCGGCTGGGGGAAAGCCGACAACCGATCTGCGAGATGCGCGCCACCGCAAACTATGTCCAAGGCGGCGCCCCATTTCGAAAAAACGAAATCGGCACCGTGCTCGACCACCAAAACCTCGGCTAGATACGGTTCAAGCACACCAAACTCGTTGGGAAGGAGACTGCTCTCCGTTCGTCCGGCGACCTGCCCGAACCTAGCGACCCAAGCCTCCACGATGCAGCGGGCAGCAACCTTGAGGTCGCGGTCTTCTAGCCGGACGAAGGGCGCTTGGTGCCGATCTGCACGATACTGATCCAGGTGGGTCATTTGTCGCTCCGACTTCAGAGGTAGCGTCTCATTCTCAGTAGATCGTGAGAGCCGGAATGTATTACAGTTGAAACCGCTGATTTTCAGAAGGAACGGTTTGCCGCACACATTCTCCGTTCATGCGGTCCGATAGGACGCAGAAATTTCGGAAGCACCGCGAGCCGGAACCGGAATTGGCTATCATGTATCAAACCGCCGTCGAAAAAGTGGGGACGGCCTTTTCGAGGTGTGACACCCGCGGCGACTGAAAGCAGGCGCGACGAGCAGCCTGCGGCACGGGGCCTGCTGGACGGGCCTTGGCTGGCGATCCCGGAGGTAGACCAGCCGGAGCGGGTATCCGCCCGCGGAAAATGCGAATGCTAGGGCCATCCTGCATGGAGAAGGAAATCGGCGCATCTGGCGATGTCGTCGACGTTCAGCGCACTACGGCAACCGTCAGGCTCTACCGGCGGAGATCATCGGTATCACCGATGAGATGGTAGGTGGACAAACGGTCGATCCCGCCGCTCTCGGTGCGCTTGTCGATCTGGCCAATCTCGTCAATTCGCCACAGTGCGGGTTTCGACAGGCGTCTATCGCAATCTTTATCCCGAAACCATGCGTGTGCCCGGTAACCGAAGTCGCTCGCCGGATCACGGGGTTTGAAGGGACCAGACCTGTTCCATGATTGAAATCGCGCGGACGACGATTGCCACGCCGTTTCCATGAATGGTGTCGCGAGATCAATGTCGCTTATACCGACAGATTCCGGTTTTTCGATCCGCTCGAAGCCTTCGGTGAGTATCCCGAAAGAGGCGCCCAGGACATCGATCGAGTTCTCGCTCGTCGTTACGGAGTCTTGCGGGGGGAACCACGGGATCTCCAGTCGGAGGAGGAGCTCTTGCCGGGGAGGGGGAGCGACAAGGCCTGGGCTTCCGACGTGGACCGCGTTGATGTCCTGGGCTGGTGCGATATTTACCTGGAAGGAGCAGTAGCGTCTTTTGAGAACGCGGCAGCAATTTCCATATCGCCGGGCGGAAGGATATCTGGCCAGCGGCCGAGGTTCCTCAGTTCCTCGCCGTGCAAGGCGAAGTGAGCCACGGGGGGACGTCAAAGCTGGAATGCGTCGCCACCGGGAATCCTGTGCGCGCAGGTGACTCTGCATCCTCCACCTCCTGAAGAGAGCAATTGCGTTCAGGACGGAATACGATCGCAGATATTGGCACCCGAAGGCGGGCGGCAGCGCCGGCGCCATGTTCCGCGCGCCCTTTGCAGAAGCCGCGAGGTTCCTATGCGTCCTAGCTTTTCCGGTTCCGGGCCTGCGCTAGGCGGTTGCGACCTGAGCCGGTGCGGGCCTATTCGCTGTGGATGCAACGGCCACGGCCTTGTCGGCGCCAGTAGATGATGACCGCGGCATCGACTGCAACCATCACCAATGTGCCGATGCCTGTGCGAAAGCGGAGTGGTGTGGTGCTTGGAAGACATGACCACATTCACGCCAGTCTTGACGCTTGTGTGGCGTCTCTCGCGACGAAGACAAGTAAAAAGACGATTGCAGCAGGAATAACAACGCCGCCCAACCCTATCATTTGAAAGACGATGGCGCCCACGGCCACACCGATGAAGAAACCCGCAATGATCATGAAAGTCGGCAGCAGATTCAGTGAAAGGGAGCGGTTCAAAATGCTATCCGCCAGGTCTATGGACAATTGGGTTGTGTTAGTTGTCATTACGTTGGTCGACCCGTAGCCGGTCAGCAACAACCGTGCCGTGGCGCTCTGCACACCCATGGCCGCGAGCCCGAACAGAGCAACCTCCGCATTCAGTCCATCCGATGCCCGGAACAGCCAAGTCGCTGCAAGTACAGTTAGTAGCACCGCCTCGACACCTAGCATGACCGTTAGGGCTAAACGATCAGTGCGGGCGACCAAGCGTACGACAAAAGTTGCGAGCATGCCGGAAACGAGGAACACTGGTATCGCGAGTACTTTTAGCCCGTACTTGTCATTGGGGTTCAAGAGTTCAGAGCCTGCAACAACAAAGCTCCCCGTCGCCTGCGCAACAAAAAATCCCTGGAAAGCTAGGAAACTGCAGGCATCCACAAAACCTGCCACGAACGCCAGGGTGGCCGGTAAGATCGGCTTCGGGATCAAGGTTGGTTTGGTCGGTTCACGAACGATGGAGCTATGCATCTGAGAGCGGCCCTTCGGTGGTTCTACCATCGCGGTATCAAGGACAGCCTACACACGGGGCGGCAAGATAAGAATCCTCCCCATGTATATTGTTTAGACCAATGATTATTATCTCTGGTATGCGCAAGTACGATGGCGTTGATTGATGGTACAGATGGTTTCGAAGGGATAATGTCAGCTGCATGATACGAACATTGTGCGCAAATCCCTAAAAGGCGAGGCTAAATACGCGTGCTTGTGGCTGTTATGTTGCGCCTCGGCCTAAGCCTGGGTCTTTGTATTTGAAGAGCCAGCGAAAGGTGCGCATCAGGGGTTGTCAGACCGCTCGGTGGCGTCGCCGCCCCCGAGGGCTTGGGGCTTGCTACCCGAAGTCCTGTAGCAGTTCGATGCTGGCGGTGGCGAGACATACCGAAGCTAAATGAACAACGAGAGTCTTGATGGCTCACATAGAATCGGCCTTGCGGTCGCGGTAGTGCGCGAAGCTCAGCTAACGAGTTCATTCCGGGAGGGCGTGTGTTCCAGCAGTCGAAGCCCCTTCATTCACTTTCGGGGAGGGCCTGCGTGACGTAGCGGTTGCCACTGTGATGGCGGGTCTTACCCCGGAACACCCAATAGGCATGGGCTTGATAGGCCAGGACGATCGGGATGACGATCATGAGCCCGGTACCGGCGAAAGCTAGCGTCTGAGGATCGGCGGCGCCGTTCCAGATGGTGATTTGTCGCGGCACGACATAGGGCCACAAGCTGACGACGAGGCCGCCGAAACCGAGCAGGAAGATGACCAGCGCCAGCAGGAAGACCTCGGCTTCGCGGCCGATCCAGATGCGGCGCCAGATGGTCAGCAGCGCGGCGACCGTGAGCGACGGCACGGGTGCGAGGAAAGCGATGTTCGGCCAGGCGAACCAACGCGCGGCGACCTCCGGAACACTCCAAGCGCTCCACCCACTGACCGCGAGCATCATGCCGGAGGTGAGGATCAACGCAGAATGGGCGATCTCGCGGGCGAACACCTGCGTCGGCCCATCCGTCTTCCAGATCAGCCATCCGGCGCCGAGCAGCGCGTAACCGCCGACCAGCCCGGCTCCGCAGGCAAGGCCGAGCAGGCTGACGAAATCGAACGTGCCGCCGGCGAATATGCCGTTCTCAATCGTCACCCCGTTGATCAGGCTGCCGAGGATAAGCCCCTGACAGAGCGTTGCGAGCAGCGATCCACCGGCGAAGGCGATGTCCCAGATCCAGCGGAATTCGCCTGCTTGCAGACGGAATTCGAAGGCGATGCCCCGGAAGATCAAGGCGAACAACATGAACATTACCGGCAAATAGAAGGCGGGCAGCAGAACGTAGTAGCCGGCGGGAAAGGCGGTAAGCAGCAGCGTGCCGCCCATGACCAACCAAGTCTCGTTGGAGTCCCACACGGGTTCGATGCTGGCCATCATCAGGTCGCGATCCTCGTTGCGCGGCGCAAGCAGGAACAGCATGCCGACGCCGAGATCAAAGCCGTCGGCCAGCACGTAGATGGTGACGCAGAACGCCGCGAGTGCTGCGAACAGCACAGGAAGATCGGCTGCGAAGAATGCGGACATGGCTTACTCTCCTGATGCGAGGCGGGTTTTGTCGGCGAGCGCGACAGCCGGAGCCGACCCGACGATCGCCGGGCTGCCCCGGTCGAGGCCCGGACGGACAAGGCGCGGATCGCTAGCGCTGGTATCGCGCGGCCCGCGGATGGCGATGCGTCCGGCGAACCAGAGGAAAGCCAGCAGAAGAACCATGTAGACAACGACGAAGATGGCA
>NZ_RZPQ01000268.1:0-6968 GCF_003999135.1 Mesorhizobium sp. M7A.F.Ca.CA.004.06.1.1
AGCTGGTCGCAGCCGTAGCGCCACCAGTCGTAGCCGCCGAGGATGCGCACCAGGATGATCTTGGCGTGGCGGGCGACGCTGTCGACCCAGAGGTCGACGGACATCGGATGGCGCAGGTCACGCAGTGCGGCCAGCCGCATCGAGGGCAGGCGGCCGGCATCGGCCTTCCAGGCTGCCGCCAGTCCGGCGAGGTCGCTGTCGGTGAAGGACAGGGCCACGATATCCGCCGGCGTCTGCCGCAGATCGACCGGCTCGGCGAGGTCGTCGAGCGAGGCGGATGTCGTGGTGAGGATGTGCATCGCGACCCGTGTCCGAAATCAGCCGGCGAGTATACGCTCGATCGCCGGGCGGTTCAGCCCCTTCAGGCCGATGACGACGAGGCGCGAACGGCGGTCGTCCTGCGCGGTCCAGGCGCGGTCATAGTAATGATTGACGCGCGGCCCGACGGCCTGCAGCAAGAGCCGCATCGGCTTGCCGCCGACCTCGACGAAGCCTTTTACGCGCAGCACGTTCTCTTCTTCGGCGACGGTGGCGACGCGCTTCGCCAGTTCATCGGGATTGGCGATCGAGGCAATGTCGACAATGAAGGTGTCGAAGTCGTCATGCTCATGGTCGAACGCGCCGTCATGGTGGGACTTGCGGTTTTCGATGTCGTCCTCGACGGCCAGACCGAGCCCGAGCAGCACCGAGGGATCGACCTTGCCATGCGACGTCGGCACGATCTTCACCGCGCGGGCGGAGTGTTCGCCAATGATGGCGTTGGCGCGGGCGGTACCGGCGGCGTCCATCAGGTCGCTTTTCGACAGGATGATCAGGTCGGCACAGGCGATCTGGTCCTCGAACACTTCTTCCACCGGATCGTCATGGTCGAGCGTCTCGTCCCCGGCGCGCTGCGCCTGCAGGGCGTCCATGTCGTTGGCGACGCGGCCCTCGGCCAATGCCGGCCCGTCGACCACGGCGATGACGCCGTCGACTGTGACGCGGCTCTTCACGCTCGGCCATTGAAAGGCCTGGACCAGCGGCTTGGGCAGCGCCAGGCCCGATGTCTCGATCAGGATGTGGTCGACCCTCGGCGTCAGCGCGAGAATACGGTCGAGCGCCGGGACGAAATCGTCGGCGACGGTGCAGCAGATGCAGCCATTGGCCAGTTCGACGATATTTTCCTCCGGACAGGTGTCGATGCCGCAGCCCTTCAGGATCTCGCCGTCAATGCCGATGTCGCCGAATTCGTTGACGATGATGGCAATGCGCTTGCCGCCGGCGTTTTCCAGGAGATGGCGGACCAGCGTCGTCTTGCCGGCGCCGAGGAAGCCGGTGACGACGGTGCAGGGAACGCGGGAGAGGTTCGCAGGCGAATCTGGGGCAGTCATGGTCAGTCCTTCAGCATGTCGAGGGGAGGGATGCGGGCAACGAGGCCGCGCTTCAGGCTATCGGGACGGCCACGCCAGGGAATGAGACCGTCGGTCGAGGTGGCGAAAAGCTTGGCTCCGGTGACGAGGTCGGCGCCGCTGGTCTCGGTCAGGTCGCCAAAGACATAGCTCCAGCAGCCGTCGCGCAGGATGGCGGCGCTGAGGCGCCGCTTGCAATTGCCAAGGCATTCGACGCTGCGGATGCGGATGTCGTCGCCAGATGCGGCGCGGCGCGTATCCTCCGCCAGCAATTCGCCGGCGCGGGGATGGGCGTCGGAGCCGGTCTCATTGCGGCAGGAGGCGCAGACAATGATGGTGACGCCGGCCAAGGCATCATCATGGCCGGACGAAATATCCGCTGTGCCAGCCGAAAAACTGCTGTCGTGGTCCAAAGATCGGGCTCCTTGCCCGGAAACCCGCCGGGCGATCGGATTCTAAAGTCGCAGACGGCAGGTCTCCTGGCTCGCGGGTCATCGCCTTGGGTAGCCGCCTTCCCGGGAACTCCCAGTGGCTTTCGGCCTTGGCTCTTCGCTTACAGTTGCGGGGACAGCCGCGGATTTGGGATTTTGCCCCGCACCGCATTCCCTCTTAGCTCTTGCCGTTGCGGGCAAGAGACCATCTGAACCGGATTTAGGCTTTTGCGAGCGGCGGTGTCAACGCGAGCTTACGACATGGCGATGTCGGCCAGCGCCGGACCCAAATCGCCGGCCGGGGTCACTTCCATGCGTGCGAGCGCGAGCCAGCCCTGCAGCTGCTTCAATTCCTCGAACAGTTCTGCAGCGGTTTCAGGTGACGCCTTGGGCTCGGCGTAGGCCGCATGGACCCGCAGCACGCTGGCCGGACGATCTGCCTTGAGGTCGACGCGTGCCACGATCCTGTCGCCGAGCAGGAACGGCAGGACATAGTAGCCGTATTGCCGCTTGTCGGCCGGCGTGTAGATCTCGATGCGGTAGTGGAAGTCGAACAGCCGCTCTGTGCGCGAGCGTTCGAAGACGACAGGATCGAACGGCGCCAGCAGGGCGCGGGCCTCGACTTTGCGCGGCAGGCGGGCATCCCGGTGAAGATAGGCCGGCTTGTCCCAGCCTTCGACGCGCATCGGCAGCAATTCGCCGGTTTCAACCAGTTCCTCCAACCGGCCTTTCATATCGGCCGGCGACAGGCGGAAATAATCGCGCAAATCGCCTGAAGTCGCCACGCCGTGGGCGCGGGCGGAAATGCGCAGCAATTCGCGGTGCGCGTCCTCAGGCGTGGGCACTGGGAGGTCGAGGACCGCCTGCGGCAGCACGCGCTCGGGCAGATCATAGAAGCGCTCGAACCCGCGACGGTGCGCCGTGGTGATGCGTCCGGCCCAGAACAGCCATTCGAAGGCATGCTTGGCGTGGCTCCAGCCCCACCAGCCGCCCGAGCCTTTCTGGCCTTCGAGCGCGGAAGCGGCAATCGGGCCGCGCTCGGCGACCTGGCGGTAAATCTCTTCGATATAGGCGGCGTGCTCGCGGCCCCATTTGGCGAGGCCCAGATACATTTCGTCGCCGCGCTCGGCGCGCTGCATGCGCCAGCGCATCAGCGGGTAGGTCTCGACCGGCAGGAAGGACGCCTCGTGCGCCCAGTATTCGAAAACCGTGCGCTTACGCGTCACGGCCGCGTTGTCGAGCAGCGAGAACGGGTAGGGACCAAGGCGCGAATAGAGCGGCATATAATGAGCGCGCACCACCGCGCTGACGGAATCGATCTGCAGCAGGCCGGTGCGGGAGAGGGTGCGGGCAAAATGCCGGCGGTCGGGCGTGCCGGTCGGGCGGGGATCGAGAAACCCCTGGGCGGCAAGCGCGATGCGACGGGCCGTGGGGAGCGAGATCTTTTCCTTCATGCAGGCATCACTTTGAAGTGTTTGACCGAGGGTCGAATGGCTGATTCCAACCCATGCTAGCAGGGTTTTGGCTGCATCCATGTCAGGAGAGAAAAGTGGAGTAAAAAGCGAAGGAAATCAAACAGGAGCGGATCGGACCAGTTTGCCGCGATATGCCGTCCAGGTCGGTGTTTTGAACAAGGTTTGACTTGCTTCGCTGGAAGTGCTGCGCTAACCCTCGCCGCGTTGCAGCATAGGCCCTTAAAACGGTTCAGCGGTTAAACTGTCACGCTTCCGCATTAGGGTCCGGTGCTGTAATCAAAGTGGATTGCGCCAACGGAAAGCCGAGCATGAACGCACTCTTGAGCTCATACCTGCCCATCGTCCTGTTCATAGGCGTGGCGCTGGTTGTCGGCCTGGCGCTGCTGGCCGCGCCCTTCCTGGTGGCCTACCGCAATCCCGATCCCGAAAAGCTTTCCGCCTACGAGTGCGGTTTCAACTCGTTCGACGACGCCCGCATGAAGTTCGACATCCGTTTCTACCTGGTGTCGATCCTGTTCATCATCTTCGACCTGGAAGTGGCCTTCCTGTTTCCGTGGGCGGTGTCGTTTTCGAAGATCGGCATGCTCGGTTTCTGGTCGATGATGGTGTTTTTGGCGGTGCTGACCATCGGCTTTGCCTATGAATGGAAAAAAGGAGCGCTGGAATGGGATTGAACGACAGTTCAGGCACCCTCGTCGCGCCGAAGCCCAAGGGTATTATCGATCCCAACACCGGCAGGCCGGTGGGGGAGGACGATCCCTTCTTCCTCGAGATCAACAACGAGTTGGCCGACAAGGGCTTTTTGGTCACTTCGACCGAGGCGCTCATCACCTGGGCGCGCAGCGGGTCGCTGATGTTCATGACCTTCGGCCTCGCCTGTTGCGCGGTCGAAATGATCCACACCTCGATGCCGCGCTATGATTCGGAGCGGTTCGGTGTCGCGCCGCGCGCGTCCCCGCGCCAGTCCGACATCATGATCGTCGCCGGCACGCTGACCAACAAGATGGCGCCGGCGCTGCGCAAGGTCTACGACCAGATGCCGGAACCGCGCTACGTCATCTCGATGGGCTCCTGCGCCAATGGCGGCGGCTACTACCACTACTCCTATTCGGTGGTGCGCGGCTGCGACCGCATCGTGCCCGTCGATATCTATGTGCCCGGCTGCCCGCCGAGCGCCGAAGCGCTGCTCTACGGCATTCTTCTCTTGCAGAAGAAGATCCGCCGCACCGGCACGATCGAACGGTAAATCCATGACCGCATCCCTGAGCGAACTGTCGAACTATCTCGGCGAGAAGCTGATCGGCCGCGTGAACGAGGCTGATATCGCCTATGGCGAACTCACCATCCATGTCGAGCCGCGCGATCTGGTCGAGGTGATGACCTTCCTGCGCGACGATGCGCGCTGCCAGTTCATCTCGATCATCGACGTCTGCGGCGCCGACTATCCGTCGCGGGCCAAGCGTTTCGACGTCGTCTATCATCTGTTGTCGCCGAAGCAGAATGTGCGCATCCGCGTCAAGGTGCAGGCCGACGAGGAAACCATGGTGCCGTCGATCACCGGCGTGTTCCCCGGCGCCGACTGGTTCGAGCGCGAGACCTATGATCTCTACGGCGTGCTGTTCTCGGGCCATCCCGATCTGCGCCGCCTGTTGACAGACTATGGTTTCGAAGGCCATCCGCTGCGCAAGGATTTCCCGCTGACCGGCTTCGTCGAGGTGCGCTACGACGATGAGGCCAAGCGCGTTATCTATGAGCCGGTCGAGCTCAAGCAGGAATTCCGCAATTTCGATTTTTTGTCCCCGTGGGAAGGTACGGATTACGTCCTGCCGGGTGACGAGAAGGCAAAGCAGTAAATGGCTGAAACCTCCGTCCGCAACTTCAACATCAATTTCGGCCCGCAACACCCTGCGGCGCACGGCGTTTTGCGCCTTGTGCTGGAGCTGGACGGCGAAGTCGTCGATCGCGTCGATCCGCATATCGGGCTCTTGCATCGCGGCACCGAAAAGCTGATCGAGGCCAAAACCTACCTGCAGGCGATTCCCTATCTCGACCGGCTCGACTATTGCGCGCCGATGAACCAGGAGCACGCCTTCGCGCTCGCCGCCGAGCGCCTGCTCGGCATCGAAGTGCCGAAGCGCGGCCAGCTGATCCGCGTTCTCTACTGCGAAATCGGCCGCATCATGTCGCACATCCTCAATGTGACGACGCAGGCGATGGACGTCGGCGCGCTGACGCCGCCGCTATGGGGCTTCGTCGAGCGCGAAAAGCTGATGGTGTTCTATGAGCGCGCCTCCGGTTCGCGCATGCATGCCGCCTATTTCCGCCCCGGCGGCGTCCACCAGGACCTGCCGCAGAAACTGGTCGAGGACATCGGCAAGTGGATCGACCCGTTCCTGAAGTCGATCGACGACCTCGATCAGCTGCTGACCGGCAACCGCATCTTCAAGCAGCGCAATGTCGACATCGGCATCGTCTCGCTGGCCGATGCCTGGGCCTGGGGTTTTTCGGGCGTGATGGTGCGCGGTTCGGGTGCTGCCTGGGACCTGCGCAAGTCGCAACCCTATGAATGCTATTCGGAAATGGATTTCGACATTCCGATCGGCAAGAACGGCGACTGCTTCGACCGGTACCTCGTGCGCATGGAAGAAATGCGCCAGTCTGCGAAGATCATGCGCCAGTGCGTCGATCTCCTGCTCGGCAAGGAAAGCACCGGGCCGGTGTCGAACCTCGACGGCAAGGTGGTGCCGCCCAAGCGCCAGGCGATGAAGCGCTCGATGGAAGCGCTGATCCATCACTTCAAGCTCTACACCGAGGGTTATCGCGTGCCGGCCGGCGAGGTTTACGCCGCGGTCGAGGCGCCGAAGGGCGAATTCGGCGTCTATCTCGTTTCCGACGGCTCCAACAAGCCCTACCGCTGCAAGCTGCGCGCGCCGGGTTTCGCGCATCTGCAGGCGATGGATTTCCTCTGCCGCGGCCACATGCTGGCCGACGTCACCGCCGTTCTCGGCTCCCTCGACATCGTGTTTGGTGAGGTCGATCGCTAAATGTCAGTCCGCCGTCTCGCAGAAGCCAGCGTCCAGCCAGCATCCTTCGCCTTCAACCGGGCGAACGCGGCTGCGGCGAAGCAATGGATCAAGAAGTACCCGAAGGGCCGTGAGCAGTCGGCCATCATTCCCTTGCTGATGATAGCGCAGGAGCAGGAAGGCTGGGTGACGAAGGCGGCCATCGAGACGATTTCCGACATGCTCGGCATGCCGCGTATCCGCGGGCTCGAAGTCGCGACCTTCTACACGCAGTACCAGTTGAATCCGGTCGGCACGCGTGCGCATATCCAGGTCTGCGGCACCACGCCCTGCATGCTGCGCGGTTCGGAAGCGCTGATGGATGTGTGCCGCTCCAAAATCCATCACGACCAGTTCCACGCCAACGACAAGGGCACCTTGTCCTGGGAAGAGGTCGAATGCCTTGGCGCCTGCGTCAACGCGCCGATGGTCATGATCTTCAAGGACACGTTCGAGGATCTGACGCCGGAACGCCTGGCTGAAATCATTGATCTCTATGACGCCGGCAAGGGTGCTTCGGTGGAACCGGGGCCGCAGAACGGCCGCACCGGCTCCGAGCCGGCCTCCGGCCTCACCACGCTGAAGAGCGAAAAGGCGATCCTCAAGTCGACC
>NZ_RZPQ01000269.1:0-6958 GCF_003999135.1 Mesorhizobium sp. M7A.F.Ca.CA.004.06.1.1
GGATTGCGAGACGAAACGCCGCCAGGAATTGGCATGCGGTGCAAACACCAGCATCGATTCCGCCATGGTCTGGATCAGGCCGCCGAGCCCCTGCAGCAGCGGCAGCGACCAGCTCTCGCCCCCAGCTTCGGCAAAGACGTTTCGGCCGGCCTTGTCCTGCAGCGAAACATGGAAATGCATGCCCGAGCCGGCATATTTCTCGATCGGCTTGGCCATGAAACAGGCGGTGACGCCGTGGCGGCGCGCCTGCGCCCGCACAAGCCGCTTCAGCATGACCAGATCGTCGGCCGCCCGCATCACATCCTTGCGGTAGTTCAGCGTCAATTCGTACTGGCCGGGCGCATATTCGGAAATCACCGTCTCGGCCGGAATGCCTTGCGCCTTGGCCGCGGCATAGATGTCGGAGAACAGCGGCTCCATGCCGTGCAGATGGTCGACCGAATACACTTCGGTCTTGCCCGAGACGCGGCCATCGAGCACCGCGCGCGCCGGCTGCACCTTGCCGTCGGCGTCGCGCTCATTGGCCAGCAGGAAGAATTCGAGCTCGAAGGCGCCGGCCGGATAGAGACCTTTGGCCGCCAGGATCTCCACCTGCCGAGCCAGCGCCAGGCGCGGATCCGACGACATCGGTCGGCCGTCGAGCATGTACATCGCCATCAGCAACTGGCCGCGGGGCGGGCTCGTACCGTAGAGCGGCACCAGCGTGCCGGGGATCGGCCATGCCCTGAGGTCGCCATCACCGGTCGTCCAGATCAGTCCGGTCTCGTGCACATCCTCGCCGGTGATGTCGAGGCCGAGGATCGAGATCGGCATATGGCGGCCGCCCTCGAAGATGCTCTTCAGTTCATGCCGGCGCACGATCTTGCCACGGCCGACGCCATTGGCATCGGTCAGCACGATATCGAAGGCCTCGATCTCGGGATGGGCGCCGAGAAAGGCGTGCGCCTCGGCAGGTGTCGAGCCCGAAGGTGAGGTTATCATGGCGTTGGGGTGGTCCATCGCCGCTTGTCTCATGCCGCAAGCTTCGCCGCAACCGCGCCGAAGGCGGTGATCAGCCGGTTGACCTGGGCAGCCGAGGTCGCCGGCGAGATCAGCATCATGTTGTGGAAGGGTGCGATCAGCACGCCGCGATTGACCAGCGCGACATGGATGGCGGCCTCCAGTTCCGGTGCATGCGCCATTTCCGCCTCGGCGCCATTGCGTAGCGGACCGGGCGCACAGATGAACTCGACACGAGCGCCGACGCGGGAAACATGCCAGGGCAGGCGATAGCGATCGATCACGCCGGTCAGCCCGGCATCGAGCCGCCGCGCCAGATGATCCATGCGGTCGTAGTTTTCCTGCGTCATCACCTCTTCGAGCGTGGCGCGCATCGCCGCGAACTGCAGCGGGTTGGCCGAGAGTGTCGTGCCCATGCCGGAATAGCCCGGCTCCTTGGTCCTGTTGTAATCCGCGTAGCGTGAGGCAACGTCGTCGCTCATGCCCCAGACACTGGCCGGCACGCCGCCGGCGATCGGCTTGCCCAGCACGAAGAAGTCCGGGTCGAGACCATATTTCCTCGTGTAGCCGCCGGGGCCGGTCGAGATCGTGTGCGTCTCGTCGATCAGAAGCAGCGTGCCGGTTTGGCGTGTCAGTTTGCGCAGGGCGTCATGGTAGCCCGGATCGGCCAGCACCATGCAGGAATTGGTCAGCACCGGCTCGGCGATGACGCAGGCGACGTCCTTATCCCTAAGCGCGGCTTCGAGTGCTGAAACATCGTTGAACTCGATGACCTTGGCCGTGCGGGTCAAGTCGCGGAACTCGCCCGCCAATCCCGGCCGGTTGACGGGCTTGCCGTCGATCAGCCGCACCATCGTTTCGTCGACCGAGCCATGATAGCAGCCGTTGAAGACCAGGATTTTTTCGCGGCCGGTGACGGCACGGGCAACACGCAATGCAAAGCGGTTGGCGTCGGTCGCCGTCGTCGCGATCTGCCAGAACGGCAGGCCGAAGCGCTGCTGCAGCAGCGGCCCAATGGCCAGCGCATCTTCCGAAGGCAGCATATAGGTCAGGCCGCGTCCGGCCTGGCGGCGGACGGCGCGAGCCACCGGCGGCGGCGAATGGCCAAACATCGAGCCGGTGTCTCCAAGGCAGAAATCGTCGAGCTTGTTTCCGTCGATATCCGTGATCGTAGCGCCCCTGGCGTTGCCGACCAGGATCGGGAACGGCGTCGGCCAATCGTTCATCCAGTGCATCGGGACGCCGCCGAAGAAGCCGGGCAGGCCGTTGCCGATCTTGGCTTGCGATTTTGGCCGCGCCTTGCGGAAGGCTGCCCCCTCGGCTTCGCGCAAATCGGCAATGCGGTCGCGGCCGATGCCGCCGATGGACGTGTTGGACGTGTCGCTGTGCATGAAAACCCCTCTGGTCGATCCCTCTTAGCCAATCCGTGTCCGCATCCGCAATTGGCCGCGCATCTGCCCTGCGTTGGCTCAGCCTTTGGCGGCGGCGCTTGACCGTGCTGCCGAAGTCAGCGCCAATATGAGCGGGAATTGAGGTGGAGGGGTAAAATGCGAACGATCATGTGTGTGGCAATGCTTCTGTCGTCGGCTGGCGCTGCCTTCGCGTCGGGTGGCATCTGGTGCTCCACCGAGGACACGGCGGCGACATTCGAGGTCGAGGCAGGCGTCACCAGAGGCATGGGCGGGCCGACCTTCAACTTTCGCGGCAACCTCGAAATTCTGAGCCGGCCTGCCGGCGACAGCCTGCGCAAGACGGTGTTCGAGGATTCCAACCTGACGCAGTACTGGCTCGACGGCAAGGAATTGCGGCTGAACATCTATCGCGAGCACGAGGTCGCGCAAAAGATCAATTCGGTCGAACTGACGATCCTGACCAAGACCAGCGACGAAGGCGTCTACGACGGGAGCTATACGCTCGCCGTCTACGACGCCGCGGCGGATACGGACCAGGACGGCAAACCGGTTGAAATCAGCGGCAAGGTGTCGTGCGGAGCGGAGTGAGCGGGGTCAGGCCGTGATATCGATGACGCCGCAATCGCCGGCGGCACTGCCGAAGGCGACCCGGCGTTCTTCCTTGTCCCACATCATCGAGGTGATGGCGCCCTTGCCCGGCCGTCGCAACAGCACTTCCTTGGCGTCGGCAAAACGCACCGCCATCACCATGCCGTCATCATAGCCGACGGCAACGACATCCTGGCTCGGGTGGCAGGCGACAGCCGTCACCATGGCGTTGCCGCGCGTGCCGAGCTCCAGCGGTGCCTTGCCCATGGGACCATCCTTGCCTGAAAACGGCCAGACGATCGCCGCCGGCGCGCCGGAACTCGCCAGCCACTTGCCCTTCACACTCCACGACAGGCTTTTGACCTTGCCGGGATAGCCGGTCATGCGCATGTGCTTGCCGTCGGCGAGCTTCCAGCCGTGCAATGCGTTTTCTTGCATGGTGGTGACGAGGAAGGCGCCATCGGGAGAGAAGGTGATGCCGGTGTGGGCGCCGGCCCATTCAAGCTCCACCGGCTTGCCCTCGGCGGCCGGGAAATGCAGCGTCGCGCCATTGTAGCGGGCGACACCGAAGCGCATGCCCTTGGGCGAGAAGGCCAGCCCCTCGACCGAACGCGGATGGACGAATTCCCTCGTCTTGCCGTCGGCGAATCGCACGAAGGCGGTCTTGCCTGAGGCATAGGCGATGGCGCCTTGAGGCCCGGCGGCAACGCTGGTGATCCACTTCTTGGCCGCGCTTGCCAATTCCGTGACCTCGCCGCCCGCTTTCACGGAAAACACCTTGCCGTCCTCGCCGCCGGTGATCAGCCGGTCATTGGCCGCATCATGGAAGGCGGCAAGCACCCCGTCATTGGCCTGAATTGTCTTGTGGCCATGGTCGAGCCGATGGACGGCGCCGTCGGCCATCGCGAAATGCGGCACGTCGCCGAGGAAGACGGCAGCGATGCAGTGGCCTTCGAGATCAAGCGGGGCGACTGTTGGCATGGGAGATTATTCCATTCGAGATTTATGCTGGTCGTCTAACCTCGCTGGTCGCCAGCGCGGCTGGGTGCGGCCGGCCTTCTCCCCTTGTGGGAGAAGGTGGATCGGCGCGCAGCGCCGAGACGGTTGAGGGGTGGGTGACGGATCTCCGTCAGCGCCAAGCTGGAACACCCCTCATCCGACCGAGCTTCGCCCGGCCACCTTCTCCCACAAGGGGAGAAGGAAGGAGGGGCAGCGCTAGCGCTATAAAGTCTGGAAATCAAGCCGCCTGGCAGGCGTCAAAACTCTTCTTCAGCCGCTCGGCGTCGAGTTCCCTGCCGATGAACACCAGCCGGCTCTCATGCTTCTCGCCGTCCTTCCAGGCGCGCTGGTGGTCGCCCTCGATGATCATGTGCACGCCCTGGATGACATAGCGCTCATCATCGCCCTTGAGCGCGATGATGCCCTTCAGCCGCAGGATGTTGGGGCCTTCCATCTGGGTGATCTTCTCGATCCATGGGAAGAATTTCTTCGGATCCATCTCGCCGCCGCGCAGCGATACCGATTGCACCGTCACGTCATGGATGTCTGAAGCATGAGCGTGATGGTGGTGCCCGTCATGATCATGGTGGTGATGATCGTGGCCATCATGATCGTGGTCGTGATCATGATGATCGTCATGCGCCTCAAGGAAATGCGGGTCGTTTTCCAGCGCCCTCGACAGGTCGAAAGCGCCGCGATCGAGCACCTCGGTCAGGGCGACGCCGGCTCGGGTCGTGCGGTGGATCTTCGCCGCCGGATTAATGGCGCGGATCGTCGCCTCGACCTTGGCGAGCTCTTCTGATGTGACGAGGTCGGTCTTGTTGAGCACGACGACGTCGGCGAAGGCGATCTGGTCCTCGGCTTCCCTGGAATCCTTGAGCCGCAGCGGCAGGTGCTTGGCGTCGACCAGCGCCACCACCGCGTCGAGCCTGGTCTTGGAGCGCACGTCGTCATCCATGAAGAAGGTCTGCGCCACCGGCACCGGATCGGCGAGCCCGGTGGTCTCGACGACGATGGCATCGAAGCGGCCGGGTCGGCGCATCAGGCCCTCGACGACACGGATCAGGTCGCCGCGCACCGTGCAGCAGACGCAGCCATTGTTCATCTCGTAGATTTCCTCGTCGGATTCCACGATCAGGTCGTTGTCGATGCCGATTTCGCCGAACTCGTTGACGATGACGGCGTAGCGCCTGCCGTGGTTTTCCGACAGGATACGGTTGAGCAGCGTCGTCTTGCCGGCACCGAGATAGCCGGTGAGAACGGTTACGGGGATCTGCGTCTGTGCGTCGCTCATGGCTTGCCTCGAATTATCTGGGCCTCGGAAATTCGGCCTGAGAAAAGGGAATGTCGGCTCCATATAGGATGTGCGCCGGGCTTTTGCACGGGGCAAACCGATGGGCCAAACCGGCTTGCTGCATTGCCGAATCGTTGGCGAAAGCCGTTGTGATCGCCTAGATCAGGGCGACAGAGGCCAATTCGAGAGGCAAGATATGTCCGGCAAGCCATCCTCGTTCTCAATGAGCCGGCGCCAGGCGCTCGGTTTGATCGCGGTCACCGCCGGCGGTGGTGCCTTCCTGCCCGCCGCCGCGATAGCAGACCAGACTTCACCCTATGCCGGACTGGCCATGTTCGAAAACGGCGCCGGTGTCTGCACCATCACGCCCGAGGCGACCGAGGGACCGTTCTATTTCGATCCGAAGCTAGAACGCGCCGATGTCACCGAAGGCAAGAAGGGCATTGCCCTTAATGTCCGGCTGCAGGTTGTCGACGCGGGCTGCCGCCCGCTTGCCGGCGCTCGTGTCGACATCTGGCATTGCGACGCGCAAGGCGCCTATTCCGGCTATCCCGGACAGGGTGATGGCCGCGATCTCGACACCTCGGGCCAGACCTTCCTGCGTGGTTGGCAAAGGACCGACGCGAGTGGCATCGTTTCCTTCGCCACGATCTATCCCGGCTGGTATCGCGGCCGCACCACCCACATCCATTTCAAGGTCTTTCCCGACGACAGTTCGGTGATGACCGGACAGTTGTTCTTCCCGGACAGCCTCAGCGAGCAGATTTTCACCGCTGTCGCGCCCTACAACGACCGGTCGGGCGAGCGCGACACCTCGAATGCCGCGGACGGCATAGCCAGGCGGGCCGGACCGCAATCGCAGGCTGCGCTGCGCGAGCTGGAGGATGCCTATCAGGCGCTGATGATCATCGCGGTGAAGTCCGGCTGAGCGGCGGTCACTCCATCACTTTGCTCGCGGCGAAAATTCCGGCTGGGAATTCGTTTGTCATCTAACTGAAATAAACATCTGGCATTAGCCACGGCGGACACCACAATGCTTGCCGGCAAAGCTGTTTGAAGCTCCGGAATCTTTTTCATCGTCGATTGCCAACCGGCCGGCTGCCTCTATGCTGCCCGCACCGGTACGGCCGAAGAGGGATGACCATGGCCAAGGCGGATAAGACTGCGACAATGAGCCGGCTGCATTCGGCGGCAAGGCTGGCAAGAACGGCGCTGGCGGCCCGGCTTCTGGCGCACGGCTTCTATGCCGGCCAGGATCAGATCATGCTGGCGCTCGACCGTGAGGACGGCCAGACGCCGGGCAATCTTGCCGGACGCCTCGGCGTGCGCCCGCCTACCATCACCAAGACAATCAACCGGCTGCAAGCCCAGGGTTTTCTGGAAAAACGCGCCTCCTCGGCCGACGCCCGTCAGGCGCATATTTTCCTCACCGATACCGGCCGCGATATCATCCACGCTATCGAGAAATCGGTGAAGAAGACCGAAAAGCAGGCGCTGAAGGGCCTCGACAAGAAGGACCAGAAGTCGCTGTTCAAACTGCTTGCCCGCATCGAGGCCAACCTCTCGAACGAGGAACTGGTGCTCATCGACGACGACGCCGAATCGGACGACTGACCGGTGGATTGTTGCGGCAGGCGATCAAGCCGCCGCGGCAGAGCCCTGGATC
>NZ_RZPQ01000026.1:0-19596 GCF_003999135.1 Mesorhizobium sp. M7A.F.Ca.CA.004.06.1.1
GTCCGCCGAAACCAGTGAACCCGCCGAGCAAGCTTCGCTGACGAAGGCAGTCAACGATTTGTCGGTCGCGGTGGCGCGTGCAGAGGCCGGATTGCAGGCGGGCGACCGGCCGGAAGTCCAAGATGCGCAACAGGATATACGGCTGGCGTCGCGTTCGCTCGCTACCGCCTACGCCAAATACTTCGCGCCAAAGCCATGAAGAAGCTCATGGAAATATCCCTCGGCGTCGTCACCAGCGTCGGCGGCTTCCTCGAAGTTGGGTCCATGGCGACAGCGGCGCAGGCAGGCGCGATGTTTGGCTTCCAGTTGATCTGGGCGGTGGTGCTCGGCACCATCTGCATCATCTTCCTTGTCGAAATGTCCGGCCGGTTCGCGGCCGTGAGCCATCACACGATCTCCGACGGCATCCGCGAGAGATTCGGCTTCAACGTCTTTCTATGGCCGTTGCTTGCCGCCCTGCTGGTCAATTTCCTGGTGCTGTCCGCCGAGATCGGCGGCGTCGCCATTGCACTCGAATTTGCCACCGGCATAGGCTTCCAGTGGTGGGCACTGCCGGTGGCTTTGCTGGCGTGGCTGCTGCTTTGGAAAGGCACGTTCGGCTTCATCGAGAAGGGCGTATCTATTCTCGGTCTGGTGACGCTGTGTTTCGTCGTCGGAGCGGTGATGCTGAGACCCGATTGGACGGCAGTCGCAAGGGGCGCCGTGCCTTCGCTGCCGGTCCACGATGCCGCCAATTACTGGTTCATGGCGGTCAGCATTCTCGGCGCCTCGATATCGCCCTACCTCTTCATGTTCTATTCCTCGGGGGCCATCGAGGACCGGTGGGACAAAAGCTATCTCGGAGCCAACCGGGCCATAGCGGGGTTGGGCATGACTTTCGGGGGGACCATCTCGATCGGCGTGTTGATCGTGGCCGCTCTCGTGCTCGCCACGCATGGCGTCACCCAAGTGGATGACTATCACCAGTTGCCGTTGATGCTGATACCTATATTCGGCTTCTGGGGCTTCGTGCTGTTTGTTGCCTCCCTCGCCATTGCCTGCTTCGGCGCCGCACTAGAGGTCGGGTTGCAACAGGCCTATCTTGTGGCCCAGGGTTTCGGCTGGAATTGGGGCGAGGATCGCAAGCCGCGCGACGATCCGGGTTTCAGCGCCACCTACACGATATCATTGCTTTTGGCGGCTATTCCCATCGCGCTTGGTCTCGATCCGCTGAGGCTCACCATCTTCTCCATGGCGCTGACGGCAGCCAGCCTGCCGCTGACGGTCGTCCCATTTCTGTTTCTGCTGAACGACAAACGTTATGTCGGCGAGCATCGCAATGGCATTTTGTCGAATGCCGCCGTCATCTTCATCATCGCGCTCGGCTTCGTACTGGCGGTGGTGACCATCCCGCTGCAGATATTCGGAGGCACATGATGAAGTTGCTGCGTGATCTCCTCGACAAGCAGGTGGTCGACCGCGAGCAGATCAAGATCGGCAAGGTCGACGGGCTGGTGGCGGAGTTACGGCCTGGCAAGCCGCCTCGGATCATTGCCATCGAGCTCGGCTCCATCACCCTGGCACGTCGCCTCGGCGCACGGCCTGGGCGGTGGATGGCGCGGCTCGCGGTCAAGCAGCATGGCGAGCCCCATCGGATCGCCTGGCACAAGGTAAAAGATATCGGCATCGATATCGAGTTCGACATCGATGTGCGAGAAACGTCGATCTTCGCCTGGCAGGACTGGTTGCGCGACCATGTCATCGGGCGCATTCCGGGAGCTTGATGATGACCACCGTCAATCTTGAGCATCTGGCTGGGCGACGCGTACTCTCGCAGCGCGGCAAGAATGTCGGCTATATCGAGGAGATCCACGCCGAACGGGATGGTGACGATTTCGTCGTCACCGAAATCCATGTCGGGGTCTACGCCGCTTTCGAGCGCCTCTCGGCCTCGGCCATAGGCGTGGCAGTGCTGGATCTTTTCCGATTGCGCCGCCGCGGCGGTCTATATCGCATCCCTTGGAACAAGCTCGACATTTCCGATCCCGCGCGACCGCGGCTGCTGTGCCCAATGACCGAACTCTCGGGCATGAAGGGCGCACCAGACCTCCAGGAATAGGTCGTGGTGCCGCATCGTCGGGATCATTCTCAGCGCAGCATGCCTGCCGTCAGGAAAACCACGGCTGCTATCAAAACGACAGCTGCAATTACCAACACCGGCCAGTTGCCGCCGGGCCGCAGTTCCGGCTCGCCTTCGACCGGGCGCATGGCATTGGCAAAGCTGGCATCGTTTTCGAATTTTGGGCGAGTGCGCGGCGGACTTGTCCCAGCGACCGAATTTTGCGTGTCCGCGGCCTCGGCGTCTGTCTCAAGCGGGGCAATGGCGGGATCGAACCCCGGCGTTTTGTCCTGCGTTGCTCCTGCCTGAACTTCGCTTCTGGCCGCGGCAGGCGTGGGACTTGAAACCTTGATCATGATTTCTCCCTTTCGAACCAATCTCGGCAGAGTCGCACTTGCAGGCACCGGCGAGGCGACCCACCACGGTCAGACTTGCTCGCTCAGCAGAATCTTGGCGTCCTTGGCCGCAACGATGAACGCCTGTCGTGCGGTCCTTGTAGGCTTTTCGCCTCGCATGACGGCAAGGCACGCTCTGATCGCGGCAAGACGCCTCTCGGATGTCGGCTTTGGCCAGTCCCGCAGCAGCACTTCGGCTGCGTCCGACACCGAAACCACAACCCTGTCGCGGTCTATCCGGCCAGGTTGAATGATAATCGGCTTTCTGAAATGTCCAGTACGCACATGCCTCTCCAGCGGGATGCACTCTATTCGACACGTCGCTGCAAGACTGCGCGTCGCGACGCGTTTAACTCCGCACTCGTCGATTTGTTCCAGAGCATCTGGCGTTTGAAACAACTAGCCGATGGCCATCCGTGCGCCCTGTCCCAAGACTTACAGCAGATCTTTCCGAAGGAAGACTCGGGCATGTCCAGGGATCCCGAATTCGACTTTGCCGAATTCCTCGAACCCGTGCTGCATGTAGAATAGCGGCGCCTGGAAACTGCTCGTCTCCACGACGGCCTTCTTGCAGCCCCGCCGGATGGCTTCTTCCTCGATCGTCGTGAGAAGTTGTGAGCCAAAGGATTGGCCACGCAACTGCTCAGGCAGGAAGAACATGTCGAGAAACAGGAGCCCAAGCTCCGTCCTGCCCCAAAGCCCGCCCCAGGTCTTTCCTGACTGGTCGCGAAGCTCCGCTCCGATATCAGCTCGGTCGTCGATCCCGGTCTGTGCGATGTTGTATTGATAGAGCGCTGCGGCGGCCTGCGCTCTTTCATCGTCGCTATAGGTCAAAGTGGTTGTAAATCTCTCGGATCGGAATGACATGCATTTTTCCTCCTGGTGGGCACAGGCATGAGATCCGCCGGCAACGTCGGTCACGGCCAAGATGAACTCGTTGCCAACGCCAGAAATAAATCCGGCATCCATCTCGGGCGCCTTCGAACGCCGTGGGCTTTGTCTGATGGTTTTCACAAAATATTACGTGAGGGAACGTTCGCGCCTGACTCGTCTTAGGCAATCGAGGCGGTTGTCGCCTCGCCGATTGTGAAGGAGAAGAACAATGCCTAATCAAGGTGGTAGCCACGAACAGCACGTGAAGGCAGGCCAGCAGAGCCACAAGAACGCCGACAACAAAAACCGTCAGCAACAGCAGGCCTCTGGTGGTGGTCAACGGCAGCAGGGCGATGGATCCGGCATGCGTGGTGGAACCCACGAACAGCATGTGAAAGCTGGCGAACAAAGCCACAAAAACCGCTGATCGCGTGTGATTTCAGCAGACCCACCCCGAAGTATCGGGGTGGGTCTGATTGCATCTGAAGGGTACCGACGAAGAGGGCGCGAGGCCGGGTCGCGAAGTCGCCCGGCGGCTTGGCGCCGGGGCGACGACGCCCAGTCAGGCAGCTTGCTGCAGGGCGCGCTCATTGACACCGCCTTCGCCCAGCCCGGAAAGCGCTTCGTCCGTCGCGACCTCCTCTTTCAATGTCTCGTTGAGGAGCTTGACCACGTCGCTCTTGCCAAGCTGTTCAGCCCACGCGACCAACGTGCCATAGCGCGCGATTTCATAGTGCTCGACGGCCTGTGCCGCGCCGACCAGTCCTGCATCCAGCGCCGGGTCACCCTTGTATTCGTCGAGAATTTCCGACCCTTCCTCAAGAATGCCGTCGATCGCCGGACAGGTCTTGCCGCGGGCCGGTTTGTCCATAAGTTCGAACACTTGCTCGAGCCGATCGACCTGGCCTTCGGTTTCCATGCGATGTTTCTCAAAGGCCGCGGCCACCTCCTCGGATTCGGCGCCCTTTGCCATCTTCGGCAAGGCTTTGAGTATCTTCTTTTCAGCGTAGTAAATGTCCTTCAGCCCATCGAGGAACAAAGCCTCCAGTCCTTTTGTCGTCGCTCTTTTTGCAGTCGCCATGATTTGTCTCCCTTGGATTGTCATGAAAGCTCACCGGCGGTGTAGCCATGGACTAACTTTCCATGGAAGCAGTTGTTCCCTGGGCGCGACTCGGAAGGGGCAGCACGCCATATGGAGTAGATGGGAGTTCATATACGAAATCATATTTACATATAAAACAAATCATGATGATCTTGCAGTCGTGCAGCGCGGCTAAGGTGGTTGGTTCCGGCGTACATCGCTGAGCCTGAATGCCAGCAGATGATCGTGCCCAAATGAAATCAACATGATGTCGCGGTCGAGTCAGCCGTGCATTGATCGGATGTAGGGAGTGCGGCATGCCCTTTGATGTCATCGTTATCGGAGCCGGCGCAGCCGGAGCTGTTCTTGCTGCCCGGCTAACCGAAGATGCTGCCACGAACGTGCTTTTGCTGGAAGCGGGGCCGGACTACCGGAGCGGCGAGCAACCTGCCGAGATGGCGAGCCCAAATCCCTTCAACCTGCTGCTTCCCGACCATTTTCAGCAACAATACATGTATCCCGACCTGATGGCTCGTCGCACGAAGCGGCAGGAACACCGGGTCTACTGGCGCGGCAAGGGGCTTGGCGGTTCGACGGCCGTCAATGGGCAGATTGCCATTCGCGGTGTGCTCCATGCATTCGACCGCTGGGAGGAAATCGGATGCAAGGGCTGGTCGGGAGCCGACGTGCTGCCCTTCTTCTGCCGCCTGGAGGATGACCCGATCGCGGCCAATTTTCACGGCAGCGGCGGCCCGATTCCGATCTACCGCGCGCCTGTCGAAAGCTGGGGCAGCGTCGACAAGGCCATGCGCCAAAGCGCGATGGCTCTCGGCCATCCCTGGCATGACGATCTCAATGCTCCGGATGCCGAAGGGGCTTGCACCTATCCCATCAACAGTCGAGCCGGCAAGCGCGTGTCGGTCAATGACGGCTATCTGGAAGCTGCCCGCGACCGGCCGAACCTTACCATCATCGGGCAGGCGACGGTGGACAAGGTGCTTTTCGATGGCAGGAAAGCGATCGGCGTTTTGGCCATCGTGGCCGGGCAGGTTCGCAAATTCGAGGCGCCGCTGGTCATCGTCTCGGCCGGCGCCATCCACTCTCCGGTCATCCTGCAGCGCTCGGGCATCGGCCCTGCGGCTCTCTTGAAACGAAAGGACATCGAGGTGCTTGCCGACCTGCCGGTCGGCGAAGGTTTCTTCGACCATCCTTATTGCCGCATCGAACTGAAGCTGAAGCCGGGATTCAAGGCGACCGATCTCGACGCGCGGCATACCAACTGCTGTGTGCGGATGAGTTCGGGCGTGCCGGGCGCTGAGCGCGACGACATTCTCTACGTCGCCATGAACCATGGCGGCATCGGCGTGGAGTCCGACAGCGCCCAGTTCGGCGAGGCCATGGTCAATCTGATCCTGATGGAGGCCAAGAGCCGCGGCACCGTGCAACTGCGTTCCGCCAACCCTTTCGACCAGCCGCTCGTGGAAGAGAACATGCTGGACGATCCAATGGATCTCCAGCGCATGCGTATCGCCTATCGCCACCTTGGCGAGATTGCCCGGCAGGCGCCGATCCAGGCGATCGCCGAGCGCGTCCTGCTGGGGGATTCCGATCTGCCTTTGTCATGGCTCGAAACGGCAAGCGACGAGGAGGTCGACAATTTCCTGCTGGCGCAGTCTTCCGATGCGCAGCATGGGATCGGAGGCTGTTGCATGGGAAGGCTCGGCGAGGCCGTGGTCGATCCGGAATGCCGGGTCTACGGTTTGGAAGGACTGCGGGTTATCGATGCGTCGATCATGCCGCTCGATTGCCAGGCAAACACCAATCTCACCTCGATCATGATTGGCGAAAAAATGGCCGACAGCCTGCGCCGGTCCATCTGACAGCTCGAGGGCAAGCCCGCGCACAAGGCGCGGGCCTTGGAGTCAGCGGGTGATATCCACGGTAATCGTCTTCAGGTCGCACATTTCCATCAGCGTGTGCCGGCCCCCGGTGCGGCCGAGGCCGCTCTGCGTCCCGGCGGCGCCGCCGGCAGGAATATGCGGCTCCCAATAGCAGCTCATCTCGTTGATGTTGACGATGCCGACCTTCAGGCTTTCAGCAAAGGCAAAGGCGTTCTTGATGGTGCTGGTGAAGACCGCGGCCGACAGACCGTAGGGGCTGGACGCCGCAAGTTCCATCGCCTCCTCGTCGGTCTCGAAGGTCAGCACGGGTGCGATCGGCCCGAAGGATTCCTCGACATTGAGCAGGCTTTCCCGGGTCAGTCCTGTGACGATCGACGGCTCGAAATAGAGATTGGTGGCAAAACCCGACGCCACATTGCCGCCGGTAACGATCTCGGCGCCACGCGCGCGGGCGTCCGCGATGTGGCTGAGTACCTTGTCGACGGCCACCGCATTGTTGATCGGACCCATCGTCGTCGCGGGATCGAAAGGGTCGCCCATTTTCACCTGCGCGGCCGCTTTCACGAGACCTTCGATGAAACGGTCATGGACGGATTTATGCACCAGCACGCGTTCGGTGGCCGTGCAGATCTGCCCGGCATTGGCAAAGCAGCCGGCCCCGACCTGGGCGGCGGCCATGTCGATATCGGCATCGGCCAGCACGATGGTCGGACCGTTGCCGCCCATTTCGAGCAGAAGCGGCTTGCCCGCTCCACGCCGGGCGATCGTCGCGCCTGTGACAGAACTGCCGGTGAAGCCGATGGCATGGGTGCCCGGATGAACGACCGCCTCGTCGCCCACCTCCGCACCGTCACCCAGAACGAGATTGATGGCGCCGTCCGGCAGGCCCGCCTCGATGAAGCATTCGACAAGTGCCGTGGCAATCAGCGACGTCGTCGGCGCCGGCACCCAGACGACGGTGTTGCCCGTTGCGATGGCCGGTCCGAGATAATAGAGGCAGGGCAGGGCGAGCGGGAAATTCCAAGGTGTGATGATGGCAAAGACACCCTTCGGCTGCAGGAAGCTGAAGGCGCGCTTGTTGGCATCGGCAAGCGGAAACGCCGCCGTCTCCAGCCACTTCATCTGCTCTGCCGCATTGCGGAAACCGAGAGCTGCCGCCGATGCTTCGGCCTTTGCCTCGCTGTGGAAGGGTTTACCCTGTTCCAGGCAGAGCAGGCGCGCGAGTTCCTCGGCGCGCCTGTCGATCGCGTCGGCGATGCGCATGCACAGTTGAGCGCGTGCGAAGGTTCCCATCTTGCGCATGGCCTCGCGTGCGCCTTCGGCGGCTTTCACCGCGCGGCCGACATCGGCGCGGGTGGAAAGTGAGAGATAGCCGAGGTGCTCGCCCGTCGACGGACTGTCGATTTTCAGGAACTTGCCGGAGCTGCCGGCAATCCACTCGCCGCCGATACGGTTGATGCCGATGCGGGCGGCTGCTTCCGGCTCCGAGACGATCGCCATGCCGCGCAGGTTGGGGCCTTCGAGAGAAGATTTGAAATGGACTGTCATCATGCGTTCCTTTGGCCGAATTCGGATTGGATGTTCAAAATGGCGGCGCGGCTGCGTTCCACGGCTGCGATGAAAAGTCTGCTGCCGGCCTCCGCGCCCGCCTGCGACGGCGTACCGATGACGCCGTTGCCGCGGATGGCTTCGAAACGGCGCCAGACGGTGACGGCCGGCGCGGCGTAAAGGTGAGGATCCGGCCAGGATGGCGGGGTGCCGCCCGGCGGGATGAGATCGCGGCGAACGCTGTCGCCAAGCACATGCATCATCAACGAGGTTTCAAGCGCGCAAGCGTGACCGGTGCCTGTAGCGGCATCGGGCAGGGCCTCCGCCGCCACGTCGGCGATGAGATCGAAATACGAGAAACCCGCGGTGACGATGCCACGCTGGCCAAGGGTGGTGATCGCCACCTGGATCGCGGCGCGGTTTCCGCCATGGCCGTTCAGCATGACCGGCAGGAAGCCGTCTTCGGCAAGGCAGGTGCAGAGATCGACGAGAACGGCGATGAAGGTCTGCGGGCTGAGGCTCATGGTGCCGGAGAAGGAGCGATGATGCTCGGACGAGCCATAGGCGAAAGGTTCGGCGACACGCATGGAGGCCTGTCCTTCCGCCGCGGCGAGCGCAACCGCTTCCGCAAGCCAGCAATCGACGCCGAGCGGCAGATGGGGGCCATGTTGCTCGACAGCGCCGAGCGGCAGAATGACGACGGGTTTATGCACGCCGGCTGTCGCGTGTCTTTCCGTATCCGGCGAGGTCATCAGCGCAAAGCTGGACCCAGGCGGGATCGGCAATGCCGGAACTGGCTCGCTCATCGTGCTGCCTCGACAAGCCGGGCCTTGGCGTAGGTCATGCCGGAATCGGCCAGGAGAGCGACCATGATGATTGCCCCCTTGTAGAGTTCGAGGCTGGACGGGTCCGTGCCGAACACCCGAAGCGCCGTCGTCAGCAGGCTGACGATCAGGGCGCCGACGACCGCGCCCCACACCGTTCCCCGTCCGCCGAAGATACTGGTGCCGCCGAGCACGGCAGCGGCGATCGCGTCCAGAAGCAGCGAGGTACCGCCGATATTGGGCGTCACGACAGGCACCCGGCTGATCATGATCACAGCCGTCAGGAAGACGAAGATACTGGAGGCGCAATAGACGAGGATCGTGTGTTTCGTCACCGGGATGCCGGCAAGTTCCGCGGCTCCGGCATCCGACCCGAGCGCATAGGTACGCAGCCCGAAACGGCTGTGCCGCATCAGGATTGCTGCTACGGCGACGATCAGCAGTGTTGCGAAGATGACATTGGGAATGCCGAAGCTGCGCTCGATGCCGACCGCGCGAAGCGTCGGATCCTTCAGCATCAGGACGCCTTTGGAGGCAACCGCAAGCGTTGCGCCCTGCAGCGCGACCATTGTGGCCAGTGTCGTCACGAAGGGCGGTATCTTCAACAGTGCGATAACGGCGCCGTTCGCGAGGCCGATCACCACCATCACGGCAAAGCCGACGAGCAGGGCAAGCGGCAGGCTGGCGCCGCCGTCGATCAGGCTGGCGATGAAGACGGCGCAGAAGGCGACGCCGACGCCGGCGGACAGGTCGATGCCCGCCGTCAGCAGAACGATTAGAGCCCCAAGCGCCAGGATGGCGATCGGGGTCGCCTGGGCGACGATGTTGATGAGGCTGGCGGTTGAAACGATGCGGGCGTCGATGAGCGCGAAGATCGCCAGCAGGATGACCAGCAGGATCAATGGCGAGAGGTCGAGAAAGCGCCTGCACCAGATGTTCTGTTGGCGGGTCATGAGGATCCTCTCATCGGATGTGCCAATCTTCGACCGGTTCGCGCAGGCCTGATTTGACGCTGCGCAGGATGGCATCATTGACGGCGACGGCGCGCAGGGCGTCGCCGACCGGCATCACGAAAGGGGTGTCGTCGCGAACCGCCGAAATGAAATGGTGGACCTCCTCGAAGAGATCCCCGGTGATACGGCCATTGACGGTCGGCCAGTGCAGGGCGTCGGGTTGCGACCACTGTCCACGCGACAGGATGCGTAGACCGTGGTCGCGCACGTCGAGGTCGATCATGCCTTCCGTGCCGATGATTTCCGTGCGTGCCCAGATGCCGGTCGGAACGGTCGGTGGCAGCGTCCAGCCGAAATAGAGCTGTCCGCTCATTCCGTTCGACAGCTCGACGGTGGAGAAGATCGCGTCTTCGGATCGAACTCCGAGCGAAGGCATGAGCTTGGCGACGGGCCGAGAGTAGACGGCGATGATGTCCGAACCTGAGATCCATTGCAGCGCATCGACGTCGTGCACGCCGAGGTAGAAGCAGACGCTCGAGTTTCCGTTCATGCGAAGACCGACTTCGCGATTGGTGAAACGGCCGCTGCTGCCGTGGATCGGCTCGCCGATCCGCCCGGATTTCACCGCTGCCGCGGCCTCGCAATAGCGCGGGTCGAACCGCAGGATGTGGCCGACCAACAGGCGCGCGCCGTTTCTCTCCGCCGCTCTAGCAATCGCCTTGGCAGCGGAAAGATCGTGAGCCATCGGTTTTTCGAGCAGCACCGGCTTGCCGGCATCGAGCAGCGTGCGGCAGACGTCTTCATGCAGCGTGTCGGGTGCCGCCACGATATAGGCGTCGGCGGCATTGGCGGCCAGCGCGGTGGCGGCATCGCGGAAATGCCGGGCACCGAAATCGGACGCGGCCTTGCTCCCCGTGGCAGCATTCGGATCAACGAATGCCGACAGTTCCGCGACAGGGCTCGCGGCAACCACCTGCGCATGCAGGAGGCCCATGTAGCCGGCACCGACAATGGCGATCTTCAGTTTGCTCAAAGGGTTCTCCTTACAGGCATGGTGCAAGGTTGAATGCTGGCCGGGGTGCGCAGGCTGGCGGTGTGATCGTGCGATCACCGAAGGCCAGCGTCATCACGTCTTCTTCCGTCGCCCCACGAGCCAGCGTGCCGACAGAGTGGCCTTCGCGCATGACGACGATGCGGTCGGCAACGCCGAGAACCTCGGGCAACTCGCTCGACACCATGAGGATCGCCGCGCCCTCGGCCTTCAATCTTGCGATCAGGTGATGGAGTTCGGACTTCGCGCCGACGTCGACGCCGCGTGTCGGCTCGTCGAGCAGGATGATCTTCGGTTTGGTGGCAAGCCATTTGCCGATGACGACCTTCTGCTGATTGCCGCCCGAAAGCTCGATGGTCATTTTGTCGGGCTGGGCCGGCCGCACGCCGAGTGAGCCGATGAGATCGCGGGCGAGTGCCAGGATGCGGCGAGGTCTCAGCAGGCCGAAGTGACTGTTGTCGCGAATCCAGGCGAGGGACAGGTTGTCCCTGATCGACATCGTGCCGACGAATCCTTCCAGGTGCCGGTCTTCGGGTATGTAGACGATGCCGGCGCGATTGGCGGCCTTGGTGTCGCCGCCGGTCTGCTGCCCGCCGAAAATTCTGAGCGTGCCGCCATGCATGGTCTCGAGGCCGGCAATCAGCCTGAGCACCTCGGAGCGGCCGCTTCCCATCAGGCCGGCGAGCGCGACGATTTCGCCCCTGCACACGCTGAGCGTGGCCGACTTCAAGAGCTTGCCATCGGAGATGTTGCTGATTTCGATCGCGGTTTCGCCGACTTGCGCTTCGAGATAGGGGAAGATGTCGCCGACATCGCGCCCGACCATCATCGAGACGATCTCGGCCTCGCTGGTCTGGCGGGTCTGGCGCTCGCCGATGAAGCGCCCGTCACGCAGAACGACGACGCGGTCGCACTGGCTGAAGATCTCTTCCATCTTGTGGGAGATGTAGAGGATGCCGGCGCCGCGAGCTCTCAGCCTGTCGATCAGGTCGTAGAGCTGATCGCGCTCGCGGTTGGAGAGCGCGCTGGTCGGCTCGTCCATGATGAAGAACCAGGCATCGGACAGAACGGCACGGGCAATTTCCACCATCTGCCGGTGCCCGACGGAAAGCGTTCGCAGCTCCGCGCCAATGTCGATATCGAGCGACAGCTCGTCCATGATGGATTTCGCATCGCGCCGCATCCGGGCCCGGTCGAGAAATCCCAGGCGGGTATGCGGTTCGCGGCCGATGAAGAGATTCTCGGCCACCGTCAGGTCCGGCGAAAGGCTGAAATGCTGATGGATGACGCTGATGCCCTTGGCGTCGCTGGGGGAGTGGAACTGGACGGCGTTGCCGTCGATCATGATCTCACCCTCGTCCGGGCGATGCAGACCGGAAATGCACTTCACCAGCGTCGATTTCCCGGCCCCGTTCTCGCCGGCAAGTCCCACCACCTCACCGGCCGAGACGGCAAAGCTGACACCATCGAGTGCCTTGACGCCCGGAAAAGACTTGCCAAGCCCGCGCAAGGCGATGCTGTGTTTGCCGACCGGTGTTGCGGCGATGTTGCGGGGCGACGGGGTGGACTTGCGGCCACCGGTCTTGAACAGGGCGGCGACACTCTCCGGCTGGCTGGTGAGAACTGCCACCAGAATGAGGCTCGCGGTCACGAAATAGATCAGGATCTGCGGCACCTGCAGGAAGGACAGGCCGGTGTTGATGACGCCCAGCAGCAGCGCCCCGATCGCCGTTCCCCAGATGGAGCCCTGGCCGCCGGACAGTTTCGTGCCGCCGATGATCGCGGCTGTAATGGCTGTAAATTCGAGCCCGGTGCCGGCAAGCGGCTGTGCCGAACCAAGGCGGCCGATGGTGAGTATCGCGCCGAGCCCGGCCGTTGCGCCGGCAATCAGATAGACGGAAATGCGCACGAGGTCGACGGGAACCAGTGAGGCCCGCGCCGCGCCCGCATTGCCGCCGACCGCATAGATCCAGCGCCCGTACACCGTGCGATTGAGCACGAACCACCAGAGGCCCAGGCAGATGGCGGCGATGATGACGGAGACCGGCAGGAGGCCGATCGTCTCGCGTCCCGCGAAAAGCAGGACCGGATCGGCGATCGCGATGCTGGATGCGCCGGAGAGGCTGAGCGCCAGGCCGCGCGCAAACGCCATGGTGGCGAGCGTTGCGATGAATGGGGAGATGCCGGCAAAGCCGATCAGCGTTCCATTGAGCAGACCGATTGCGGCACCGCCACCGATCGCGGCGAGAAGGCTCAAGCTCGCCGAGCCGGTTGCCGTGTAGGCAAGACCCGCTGCGATGCCGGAGCAGGCAAGATTGCTGCCGACGGAAATATCAATGCCGCGCGCGATGATCACGGCCGTCATGGCAAAGGAGATGAGGGCGATGACCGCACTCTGCTGCGCGATGCTGACAAGATTGCCGGTCGACAGAAAACGCGGATCGATCCAGCCGAAGACGGCGATGGCGACCAGTAGCACCGCGATGAGAACCGGTTCGTTGCGCCGCAGTAACGGAGAGGTCCAGGACTGGAACATGGGTCGGTCCTCTTATCGAGCATCATGCGCGGTCACCACGGAGCGGCGACGGCGATCGTCAGGAAAAGGGGACGCCGGATGATACGTCATCCGGCGCTTGAGCCGCTTTTAGGCTGTTACTTTGCCAGGGTCATGGCGGTCGCCGGAACCTTGGGACCGAGTTGCTCGGTATAGTTCTTGGCTTCCACCGCCTCTTTGTCGGTGTTGATGTATTCGAAGGTGAGGCCATCCGCCTTGAGCTTCGCGGCCGTCGCATCCGAGGTCACGAAATAGGTCGGCATGTAGAGATCCTGCGGCAGCTTTTCGCCGTTGGCCAGACGAGCGGCAACGGCGATGTTCCAGTAGCCGACACGATAGGCGCCGGTCAGCACGTCCATCACCATCTTGCCGTCGTCGATCAGCGGCTTCATCTCGGCGTCGCCGTCATAGCCGCCGTAGAGCAACTGGGTTCCCATCGAGCTGGCAACGGAATCGGCGGCCAGGCAAAGGCTGTCGGAGATGCAGCCGATGGCCTTCAGATCCGGATAGGTGGTGAGCCAGGTCTGGGCGGCATTGGTTGCCTTGGCTGCGTCCCAGCCGGTCGGCTCGATGCCGACAACCTTGATGTCCGGAAACTCCTTTTTCAGGGTTTCGACAAAGCCTTTTTCGCGCGTGTCGGACACGAAGTTGCCACGCGAACCGACAAGCAGGGCGACTTCGCCCTTGCCGCCAAGCGACTTGCCGAGCGCGCGGGCAACCATCGACATGTTGTCGTAGTCCGGATAGAGCGTCGAATAGTTCGAGCCGGCCTCGACCTTGTTGCCCATGGTGATCACCGGAATGCCGGCGGCGGTGGCTTTCTGGATGACCGGAATGACCGCGTTCTTGTCGATCGGATCGATCAGGATCGCGCTGACGCCCTGATTGATGAAATTCTCGATGATGCTGACCTGTTTTTCCAGACTGCCCTCGGCGCTCTGCCAAGTGGATTTCACCCCATAGTCGGCGGCAGCCACGTCGCCCGCTTCCTTCATGCGGACGAAGAAGGAGTTCTGCAGGTCGATTGCCGCAAGCCCCAAAACCTTTTCCGCGGCAAGCGAGGGCGTCGCGATGGCGAGTGCGAGCAGAGCAATGGATGCTTTCAGGGAAATGCGCATGTTTCAGTTCTCCTCTTGTTGCGACAGGACGATTCTTCGCCTCTTTTTCATGTCCCGCACGACGACCGTCCCAGTGACAGGCATTCCGGCGGTATTTCGCGGCACTCGTGCCGTATTCATGTCAGGGCCGCGTCTGCGTGGACCGGCCTTGCTCAACCTCAGCCATTCAGGCCCTCGACACCGGCGCCACAGACAAGCCCGGCGATGCGGGCGCCGCGCGGTGGCTTGAAAGCGCCGCTCATCAAGGCGGCCAGCGATGCCGCGCCGCTGAGGTCGGCGGCGATGCCGAATTCGAACCAGAGCAATTCAGCGGCCTTCTGCATGTCCGCATCCTCGACAAGGACAATGTCGTCGACGTGCTTGGCGACGATCTCGTAGATGCTTTCGTCCGTGCGGCCGCAGGCCATGGTCGCCACCTTCGTCGTTATCTCGGGCAAGCGAACCACACGGCCGGCAGCCAGGGAGGCGTGAAGGGTCGGTGAACCGGTCGGCTCGACACCGATGATCCTGGCTTCGGGTTTGACGTGCTTCAGGACTTCGGACATGCCGCTGATGAGCCCGCCACCGCCGATCGCCACGATGTAGATGTCGGCATCGGGAATCTGATCGACCATCTCCAGCGCCACGGTTCCCTGACCGGACACGATCTGCGCATCGGCGAAGGGATGCATGTAGAAGGCGCCGCACGCCTTTGCCTCGGCCGATGCAGCCTCATGCGCTTCATCCCAGACATTGCCTTCGAAGCGAACGTCAGCCCCCCATTTGCGAAGCTTTTCCGCCTTCAGCGGGCTTGCATTGTTCGGCAGGTAAATGGTGGCGGGAACGCCGGCCCGGGCAGCCACATAGGCGGTGGCCAGGCCGTGATTGCCACCGGATGCGGCGATCAGTCCGTTTTCGATCCGGCTTGGCTCGAGCGTTTTAACCCGGTTCGTGGCGCCCCTGATCTTGAAGGAGCCGCTCACCTGGAGGCATTCCAGTTTCAAATAGACATCATTTTGAAGGTTTGCGCCCGTGGCATGGTCGAGCTTGACGACCGGGGTGCGCCGTATGAAGGGGGCAATGCGCCGGGCAGCCGCCATGATGTCCTCATGGCTCATCGGTCAGTGCCTCCGGATATTCGTTGGCAAGCACGAAGCAGCAATTCCCCGGACGCACGCGGCCGGGCTGACGCTTGGCGAAAACGATGCCGTCGATGGGGTGAAGGAGATCGATGGGCGCGCGTGACGGCGTGTGGAGGAAGTGAATGCGTCCGGCAAGGTCGCCTTTGCTGACGGCACTGCCGAGCGGGCTCAAGGGTTCGAAGACACCGTCCTCCTCGGAAAGCAGATAACCTTCGCTTCCGGGAACCTTGAGCACGCGCGCGTTGGCGCCAGGGGCGATGTCAGGCGCGCCTTTCAGGACACCTGCATGTTTCAGCACATTGCGGATGCCCCTGCGGCAGATGGCCAGCGCATCCGGACTGACAAGGCCGCCGCCGGCCATCTCGCTGCCGATGACGATCAGTCCCTGGTGGTTGGCGGACGCGGTCGAGGTCCGGGTTTCACCGAGATTGTCGACCATGACAACGGTCGGTGCCCCGAAGGCGAGCGTCGCCTTGATGTTCTTGCGATGCCCCTGCGCGGTCGGGGAGGGCTCGATGATCGCGCTCGGCAGGATCATCAGGGACGAACCGCCGGAATGGAGATCCAGGAAGTAGTCGGCCTTCGGAAACAGGATGTCATGCACATAGGCCGCGATCTGGCTTGTCAGCGTGCCGTTGAAATCGCCCGGAAAACTGCGGTTGAAATTCAACCCGTCGACCGGGGAGGTGCGGGTGCCGGCCTCGACGGCCCGAATGTTGATGGCCGGAATCGCAATGATGCGTCCGGCAATATCCCGTGGATCGATCTCGCGCAGAAGCTCGCCGAGCGCGATCGGCCCCTCATATTCGTCGCCGTGGTTGCCACCCTCGATCAGGACCGTCGGACCGTCACCGTTCTTGATGACGGCGAGCGGAACGCGGACCGTGCCCCAGGCATCGTCGTGCGGCGATTGGGGCACATGGAAGAAGCCCATCTGCTTGCCCTCGCGATCGAAATCGACGGACGTGTAAACACTGTTGTTCCGGGGAATGATGGTCGCGCGGACAGTGTTTGCAGGTCTCTGGACGGTCATCGGGTCGGCCTCGAAATTCATTGTCCCCGTCATCATGTCAGTTTTATATATGGTGTCAAGTTTGGATATAAAACCAATGGCAATTCCGATTTCTTGTCTCTATCGTGCGGGACCACCGGGGATTCTTCGAATGGCAGATGACGCAAAAGAGAGTGGCAAACCGACCTATTCGGCCCCGGCGCTGACCAAGGGTCTGGATGTCCTGGAACTGCTGGCGGAGGCGCGGGCGCCCTTGACGATGAAGGAGATCGCGGAAGGCCTCGGCCGTTCGAAGAATGAGATTTTCCGGATGCTGATCGCGCTGCAGGAGCGTCAATATATCGAGCGCAACGCCGAGACCGACGCCTATTCGTTGACCGACAAGCTTTTCAAGCTGGGGCTGCACACGCCGAGCGCTCAGGATCTCATGTCCGCCGCCATGCCCGAGCTGACGCAGATTGCCGGGGACTCAAATCAGTCGCCGCACCTGGTCGTCTTCAATCATGGCTTGACCGTCGTGACCGCGGCCGCTCCCGGCGGCGAGGACATGGCGTTCACGCTGCGCCTCGGCTACGGCCGCCTGGCCACCGACGCGACCTCCGGCCATGTGATACTTGCCTTCCAGTCACCAAAGGTCGCAGCGCGGATGATCGATGAATGTGCGGCGCATTCACCGGCGCCGCTGGATCGTGACGCGCTGGAAAAGCAGCTTCGTACCATCCGCGCGGACGGCTACTGGATGCGCGAGAGCCGCGACTTCGTCGGCATCACCGATATCTGCTGTCCGGTCATCGGGCCGGACGGCAGTGCCGTCGCCTCCATCATCGTCGCCTATATCAATCGCCATACGCGTGAAAGCCGCCATGCCTATACTCTGGAGGTCCTGCGGGCTGCCTGCGATCGCATCTCCATGAAGCTGTCACCGAGGGTTCGCTAAGGGATCGTGATGCGCTGAGGGCGCGGCGAAGCACCGTCCGCTGGCCGTTTGCACCGGATTGATAATACCAGTATAGGTCCAGTCAGGAATGTTTTGATCCTGGGTGCTTCTCGCGCGGGAGGAAGGGCAATGACAACCGTGAACCTGATCGGGCTTGTCAGTCGGGAAATGGAAGCGACAGCGTCCGATGTGCCGCTTTACAGACGGTTGAAATCGGCGATCGAGGCGGCGATCCGCTCCAACGCGTTGAAAGCCGGCGCGGTTCTGCCAGGCGAGCGGGTTCTGGCGGAAGCCCTGTCGATCTCGCGAGTCACTGTGAGAAAGGCCCTGGCGCTGCTCGAAGAGGAAGGGCAGCTCAATCGCCGGCATGGTTCCAAAACCGAGATCGGGTCGCGGGTCGAAAAATCGCTTTCGACGCTGACGAGCTTTTCGGAGGACATTCTGGCGCGCGGCCTGAAGCCTGGATGTCTATGGCTTTCCAAGCAGATAAGCCGCCCATCCCCGGCCGAAATGATGGCCTTGGGTATTGCAGGCAATACCAATGTGGTTCGCATGCGTCGTGTGCGGACAGCCGATGGCGCGCCGATCGCCGTCGAGGTCTCGGCCGTGCCGGTTCGCTTCCTTCCTTCGCCCGGGATGGTTCAGGATTCCCTTTATGAAGCGCTTGATGCACGCGGCTTCCTGCCTCAGAGGGCAATCCAGCGCATGCGCTCGCGCGGCGCATCGCTGGAGGATGCAAAGCACCTTCATTGTGACGCGGGCGCACCGCTGCTGATGACCGAGCGCCGCTGCTTTCTCGCCGACGGACAGATCGTGGAATACTGCGAGACACGCTACAAAGGAGACGTCTACGATTTCGTCTTCGAGCTGCAAAGATAATACCAGTTATGAACTGGTTGTAATCTGGTATTTTCCATTTATCGTGATGGCGACAAGGGAGTGCCGACGTGCAGCGGGAAGACATTGCCAACAGTCTCATCGTGTCCTGCCAGCCGGTTCCCGGCGGCCCGATGGACAGTGCGCAATTCGTGACGGGCTTTGCCAGGGCCGCTGTTGAAGCCGGAGCCAAGGCCCTGCGCATCGAATCCGTGCCCTATGTCGCGGCCGCCCGCCTGACCGTCCGCGTGCCGATCATCGGTATCGTCAAGCGCGATCTCACCGACAGCCCGGTGCGCATCACACCCTATCTGGCCGATGTCGAGGCCCTGGCCGAGGCGGGCGCCGATATCATCGCTTTCGATGCGACGGAGCGTGTCCGTCCCGTTCCTGTCGAAGCGCTTGTGAAAGCCGTCAAGGCCAGGAACAAGCTGACCATGGCCGATTGCTCTTGCCTTGACGATGCGCGCCGGGCCCTTGCCGCGGGTGTCGATTTCGTCGGCACGACGCTTTCCGGCTATGTCGGCGGGCCGGAGCCGCAGGATCCGGATATCGCCCTCATCGCTGAAATGCGAACCCTGACCCCCTACGTCATTGCCGAAGGGCGTATCCGGTCGCCTGAGCAGGCGGCTGCCGCCGCGCGCGCCGGCGCCTGTGCCGTGGTTGTCGGCTCGGCGATCACCCGTACCGAGCACGTCACCTCATGGTTCCACCAGGCGCTTTCCGACGCCTATGCGGCGAGGGGCGCGCAAACCGCCCTTGGCACAAGTGTCCTGGGCCCAACCGTTCTGGGCCCATCCGTCCTGGGCCCATCCGTCCTAGGCATCGACATCGGGGGAACCAAGACCATGGCCGCGCTGGTCAGCGATGGCACGGTGATCGAGGACAAGATCGTGCGGACCGCGCGAGAGGCTGGACCCGACGCCTGGCTGGCATCCCTCGCGCAAAGCACGTCAGCCTGGTCGAGCCGCTTCAGCCGCATCGGCATTGCGGTGACCGGACTGGTGCAGGATGGACGCTGGTCGGCATTGAATCCGGCAACCCTTGGCATTCCCGATGACTACCCGCTGGTCGAAAGGGCATCCGCTGTTTTCGGCAAACCGGTCTGTGCGTTCAACGATGCCCAGGCGGCTGCCTGGGGGGAATACAAATTCGGCGCCGGGCAAGGTCGCGACATCGTCTTTTTGACCATCTCGACCGGAATTGGCGGCGGCATCGTTTACAACGGCCGATTGCTGTCCGGTCTAGCCGGTC
>NZ_RZPQ01000270.1:0-6938 GCF_003999135.1 Mesorhizobium sp. M7A.F.Ca.CA.004.06.1.1
GCCTGGGACTGGCGCTTCTACCAGGAGAAACTGCGTGCGGAAAAATTCGCCTTCGACGAGGCGGAGCTGAAGCCCTATTTGCAGCTCGACCGCATCATCGACGCTTGCTTCGATGTGGCGACACGGCTGTTCGGCATCACCTTCGAGGAGAAGAAGGGCATCGCTGCCTGGCACCCCGACGCCCGCGTCTTCGTGGTGAAAAATGCCGATGGCAGCGAGCGCGGCCTGTTCCTCGCCGATTATTTCGCCCGGCCCTCGAAGCGCTCCGGCGCCTGGATGAGCGCGCTGCAGTCCGGCTACAGGCTCGGCCACGGTGCGAGCCCGGTGATCTACAACATCATGAACTTCGCCAAGCCGCCGGCCGGCGAGCCCGCGCTGCTGTCGGTCGACGAGGCGAAAACGCTGTTCCACGAATTCGGTCATGCTTTGCACGGCATGCTGACCGATGTCACCTGGCCCTCGGTTTCGGGCACCTCGGTCAGCCGCGATTTCGTCGAACTGCCCTCGCAGCTCTACGAACATTGGCTGACCGTGCCGGCGGTGCTGGAAAGACACGCGCTGCATGTGAAGACCGGCAAGCCGATGCCCAAGGCGCTGCTCGACAAGATGCTGGCCGCGCGGACTTTTGGCGCTGGCTTTGCAACAGTAGAGTTCACCGCATCCGCGCTGATGGACATGGCTTATCACGCACGGCCGGATGCGCCTGAAGCACCACTTCGTTTCGAAACCGAAACGCTTGCAGAGCTGCACATGCCGGACACCATAGCCATGCGTCACCGCACCCCGCATTTCGGCCACGTCTTCTCCGGCGACGGCTATTCGGCCGGCTATTATTCCTACATGTGGTCGGAAGTGCTCGATGCGGACGCTTTCGCCGCCTTCGAGGAGACCGGCGACCCCTTCAACCCGGCGCTCGCCGAACGGCTGCGCAAGAACATCTACGCCGCCGGCGGTTCGAAGGATCCGGAAGAACTCTACACCGCATTTCGCGGCAAGATGCCGTCGCCCGAAGCGATGATGGTGAAGCGGGGATTGGTGTAGCACCGGATAATCTCCCCCCTCGAGGGGGAGATGGCCGCGAAGCGGCCAGAGGGGGTCGGTTCGACCGGGCTCGGCCTGCTGCGGCAGAAGAAGGTTGGCGCATTACGTCAGGCGACCCCCTCTGTCGGCTTCAGCGACATCTCCCCCTCAAGGGGGGAGATTGCCTGCATCCTTCCAAGGATCCGCAACCCTTGGCCACACCGGCCTTGTCAGCTTCTTGTAATCGGTCACCGCCGGATTGCTGGGATACGAACTCGGCGCCGAGACATAGATGATCTCGGCGGCGATCGGCTCGAAGCCGGCGTAGAAATGGTTGGTCGACTTGATCAGCAGCATGTCCTTGGCCATCGGATCGACGCCGATGTTGGAAAAGATATCCGGCTCGAAGGTCTGTGTGCGGTTGGTGTTGAGAATGATGTCGACCTCGGTGCCTTCGAGGCGGACCAGCGCCGTCGGCCCCAGCGTCACCCGGCTTGGCCCGAAACTCTGCCAGCCCTCCGCAACCGCTTTCAGCACGCGCACGCGCGCGTCGATCGGCTCGCCTGCCTGCGGCCCGGCCTTGCCGCCGAAGCGCAGATCGATGACCGCGCCTTCGCCCGCCGCCAGGCAGAAGGTGACCGCGATCGGATCCCAGATCGTCGCCACGGCGAACCTGTCCAGGCCACGCGCCAGCATCTGGCGCAGCACGAAGGTGCCGTCGCCGGGCACACCGCCGCCGGGATTGTCCCAGATATCGGCGATGACCACCGGCTTGCCCGGATTCTCGGCGCGCACGGCCAGCGCCCGGTCGATGCCGTCGGTGGCGCTCAGCATCGTCATCGCCGTCTTTTCGCGCAGCGCGTAGAGTTCCCGCCCGAGCCTTTCCGCCAGCGCGTCACCCTTGGCCTTGTCATCGTCGGTGACGACCAGGATGCGTGTGCCCATTTCGGCCACGTCGGCCGCCATGAAGCCATGGATGACGGAGACCGACAGCACGCCGTCCTTGCCGTGCAGCGCCTTGATGCGGTCGACGAAGGAGCGCATCGGCTCGCGGCTGGTCGGCAGCACCTGGATCATGCGGCAATCGAAGGTCGAGATGACCGGCTTGATCTCGCCCCTCGCCGCCGCAAGGCCAAGCTCGACGACGTGTTCGCCGCGCTCGTAGAAATCGGTGTGCGGAAATTCGAGGAAGTAGGCGAGGATGTCGGAGGCCGCCACGCGCTTCGGTGTCAGATGGCTGTGCGGATCGAGTTCCACGGCGATCACCACCTGCGGCCCGACCATTGCGCGAACCCGTTCGAGCAAGTCGCCTTCGCAGTCGTCATAGCCTTGCGCCACCATGGCGCCATGCAGGCCGAGGATGACGGCATCGACCGGCAGCGCTGCCTTGAGCTGGCCAAGGATCTCGTCGCGCAGCGCCTCATAGGTCTGCCGTTGCACCAGGCCGCCCGGCTCCGCCCAGGTGGCGGTGCCCTCGATGACATCGAGGCCTTCGGCCGCTGCCCGCCGGCGCAGCGCCACCATCGGCGAGGAGCACAGCGTCGGCGTGTCCGGATGTTTGCCGGGCCCGGCATAGAAGGCCATCTCGAACGAGGCCCTATCGGTCGGCACCGGCGAGAAGGTGTTGGTTTCCGTCGCCAGCGAGGCGGTGAAAATGCGCATGAAAGCTCCGTCCGTGAATAGGCGTTATTTGACCGCCCCGAGCGCCAGCCCGCGAACGAGGTAGCGCTGCAGCCAGATGAACAGGATGGCCACCGGCAAGGTCGCCAGCAACGTCGCGGCCATGACGTGGTGCCATTCGATGGTGTAGCGGCCGGCGACCAGCGAAAACACCTGGATCGGCAGCGTATAGCTTTCCTGGCTGCGCAGCATGGTGAGCGCCACGACGAATTCGTTCCAGGCATTGATGAAGGTGAAGATCGCGGTCACCGCGATCGCCGGCAGGCAGAGCGGCAGGAACACCTTGCGCAAGGTCAGCCAGCGGCCGGCGCCCTCCATCCAGGCGGCTTCCTCGAGATCGCGCGGAATGGTGTCGAAATAGCTCTGCAGCATCCACACCGTGAAGGCGACGTTGAAGGCCATGTAGATGAAGCCGAGCGCCGTCGTGCTCTCGACCAAGCCCCAGGCCGCCATCAGCCGGAACAGGCCAAGCACCAGCACGATCGGCGAGATCATCTGCGAAATCAGCAGGAACTGGCGCAAGGCGCCGTAGCCGGCAAAGCGGAAGCGCGACATCGCATAGGCCGCCGGAACCGAGATCAGGATGGCGCCAACCGTGGCGATCACAGACACGTAGAGCGAATTGAGCAGCGCCTGGCCAAAGCCGGTCGCCACCCACATGTCGGAAAAATTCGACCAGCGGAATTCGCTCGGCCACCAGGTCGGCGACAGCACTTCCTGCCTCGGCTTGACCGCGGTCAGGAACATCACCGCGAAGGGAAAGAGCGTCACCACGATCAGCGGCGCCAGCAGCAGCCAGGCGATGATGGAGCGTTTCAGCTTGCTCGTCATGTGCGTTGCTCCCGCATCGCCAGCCGCACATAGATCATGGTGAAGACCAGCAATATGGCGAACATCACCAGCGACACCGCCGATGCTTCGCCCAGCTTGCCGATGCGGAAGGCCAGCTTGTAGAGATGGGTGACCAGGATATCGGTCGAGTTGGCCGGGCCGCCCTGCGTCATCACCCAGATGATCGGGAAGGAATTGAAGACGTAGATGGTGTTGAGCACGATGGCGATGTTGATGAACGGTTTCAGGAGCGGAAAGGTGATTTCGCGGAACTGCTGCAGCGGCGTCGCCCCTTCGAGCGCCGCCGCCTCGTAGAGATCGTCCGGAATCGACGACAGCCCGCCGAGAAAGATCGTCGTCGTGAACGGCACCGTCACCAGGATACCGATCAGCACCTGCATCGGGAAAGCGGTCTCGGCGCTCGCCAGCCATTGGATGTTGTGATCGATGAGCCCGAGGCCGATCAGCGCCGAATTGAGCATGCCGCTTTCGCCGCTCAGCGCCCAGCGCCAGACCACCGCGGTCATGGTCAGCGACACCGCCCAGGGCAGCATGATGATGACGCGGGCGATGCCGCGGCCATAGAAATCGGTGTTGAGGATCATCGCCACCGGGATCGACAAGAGAAGCGCACCGCCGACCACCATCACCGTCCATTGGCCGGTGCGCCAGAGCGCGGCCGTGAAATCGGGATCGGCAGCGAGTGCCGCGAAATTGGCGAAGTCGTTGAAGTCGCGAAGCTGGCCGAAGCGGCTGACCTCATGCGTCGAGATCTGGATCAGGTCCCAGACCGGCCAGAAGATGACCACCGCCGCCAGAAACAGGCTGGGCAAGGTCAGGAGATAGGGCAAGAAACGATTTTGCATCTGCTGGCCTGCAACCTCGGCGTGCTGGATCAGAAGGTTCTGCTTATGCGAATTTCGGATCCGCCGCACCGGGCCGGGAACCTAGGTGTGGCGCGCCCCGCCTGAGTCTGGGGCGCGCCACGGGCGCAGGGAGATACGCCCTATTTCTTCAGCACGGCCTCTATTTCTTCAGCACGGTGTTGGCCTTGGCGGCCGCGTCCTTCAAGCCCGCCTCAGGGTCGCCGCCGAGATAGATCTTCTGCATGGCGTCCGACGTGATCTGGGCGACTTCTTCCCAGCCCGGAATGACCGGCGCGAAGCGGGCGTCGGGCAGCAGCGCGGTGAACGCCGCCAGATCGGCATTGTTGACGTAGTAGTCCATCTTGGCCTCTTCCTTGTTCACCGGCAGGAAGCCTTCGCCTTGCGTGAACTTGGCGCGCTGTTCCGTGGTGAACAGGAAATCGAGCAGCTTCCAGGCTTCGTCCTTGTTCTTGGAGTTCTTGAACATGATGATGGAATCGGTCACGCCATAGGTGCCGCGCGCGCCGGTCGGGCCGGCGGGGATGGCTGCAACGCCGTATTTCAGGTTCGGCGCCTCGTCCTTGATCTGGTTGGACAGGAAGGGTGCGGTGATCATCATGCCGACCTTGCCCTGCTTGAACAGGTTCTGCACGTCTTCGCGGTTGTTGGAGGTGACGCCGGGTTCGGTCAGGCCTTCGTCGATCATCGACTTGTAGAGCTTGGCGGCCTCAAGCGCACCTGGCGTGCTCAGGCCCGAAGTGCCGTCCTTGTTGAGGATCTCGGTGCCCTGCGACCACATCGCATAATAGTAATAGACGTCGGTCTCGATCTCCTTGCCCTGCAGGCCGAAGCCGAACGTGCCCGACCCCAGCGCCTTGATCTTGCGCGCATCTTCCTGCAGCTCGGTCCAGGTTGCCGGTGGCTTGGCGATGCCGGCTTTCTCGAACAGCTCCTTGTTGTAGTACATGGCGCGCGCCGAGGCCGCGATCGGCAGGCCGTAGGTCTTGCCGTCCATGATCGAGGGCGACAGGAAGGTGTCGATGAAGCGATCCTTGAAGTCGGGCTTGATGTAGCCGTCGAGCGGCTCGGCGACATCCTGCTGGACGAAGTCGATCAGCCAGCGCGTGCCGATGATCGACAGATCGGCATTGGTGCCGGCGGTGATGTCGGTGGTCAGCTTCTGCAGCAGCACATCCCACGGCACCACTTCGAACTTGACGCTGATGCCGGGGTTCGCCGCCTCGAATTCCTTCTTGACGTCGGCGAAATAGGGAGCAGTCTTGGCGCTGTACTCGGCCACGGTGACGCGCACCTCGCCCGCATCCGCCTGCGCCGCAATTGCCAGCATGCTCATTCCGGCCATCAGGCCGACAGTCCATTTTGCAAGGCTCATTTGATCTCTCCCATTGGTGTTGCGCCTGCGCGCCTCTCCGTGCCGGAGCAGAAGATTTATGTGACTTTCCTACATTATCGATGATTTGAAGGCTTACAAGCGGATTATTGTGTTGCTTAATTACATTTACAGGCCTAGGCCTTATGCGATCTGTCAGAACTCCCGGAGGATGACGCACGGTGGTTTCGCAATCCGAGTTCGAGGGCAGGGCCGAGTTCGAAGGCAGGGCCGAGTTCGAGGGCAAGACCGTCGTGGTGACGGGTGCCGGCGGCGGGCTCGGCACGGCCATCGTGGCGCTGATAGCGCAAAGAGGCGCCAGGGTCGTCGGTTGCGATCAGTCAAGCGAGGCGCTGAACAGTCCGCACCTTGCCTCCCGCCATGTCTTCGATCTTCTCGACAAGGCATCGATAGCGACGGCGATCGGCGCGATCCTCGACCGGGATGGTGTGCCCGACATTCTCATCAACAATGCCGGCTGGACGCGTGCCGAGACGATTTCGGCGCTCGATCCCGACAGAATAGAGCAGGAACTCGATCTCAACCTGACTGGCGTGATGAATTTCGCCGACCCGCTGGTCAAGGCGATGGCTGGCCGCGGCTCGGGCAGCGTCGTCTTCATCTCCTCGGTCAACGCCATCGCGCATTTCGGCAATCCGGCCTATGCCGCCGCCAAGGCCGGCATCAACGCCTATGCCAAGGCGATCGCCGTCGAGCTCGGCCGCAGCGGCCTGCGCGCCAATGTCGTTTGCCCCGGATCGATCCGCACCGCCGCCTGGGACCACCGCCTTGCCAAGGATCCCGAAATCCTCGGCAAATTGCAGCGGCTCTATCCGCTCGGCCGCATCGTCAACGCCGCGGAAGTGGCGGAAGCCGTCGCCTTCCTTGCGTCCGATCGCGCATCGGGAATAACAGGCGTGGTGATGCCCGTGGACGCGGGACTGACCGCCGGCTGCCTGCCCTTCATCGACGACATTCTGGGAGCGTGACAATGACCGATGTCGAGTTTCGCGATCTGTCGAAATCCTTCGGCCAGCACAAGATCCTCGAGAACATCAGCCTCGATATCAAGAGCGGCGAGTTCGTCGTCCTCGTCGGCCCGTCCGGCTGCGGCAAGTCGACCTTGCTGCGCATGCTGGCCGGCCTGGAGA
>NZ_RZPQ01000271.1:0-6873 GCF_003999135.1 Mesorhizobium sp. M7A.F.Ca.CA.004.06.1.1
CTGCGGCACGGCTCGCCAGTCCCTTGAGCACGGCGCTGTCGGGATAATGCCGGGCGGCGACGTCGATCAGCGGCTTCAGATCGACGGCAACCACCGATGCATCGAGCTTGCCGGTCGGGCTCGCCGGGAAATCCTTGATCCTGCCGGTGGCGCTGATCGAGGCGCCGGCCAGCCCGCCCACCGACAGCCGGTCGATTTCGAGCAGCCCGTCGCGCAGCCTGAGCGCCGTGTCGACGGTATCCGCGGTCAACCCGCCAGCGTTGACCGGCCCTGCCTTGATCTGGAAATCGAGGTCGCGGTCGGCAAAGCGATTGGCGCCCTTGTCGCTGACGAAGATCGAGGCGAAGGCCGCCAGCCCGTCGACATCGAGGTCGCCCCCTTCGAGACGCATCAGCACTGAGGGCTTGGCATCGTCGGGCTGGCTGGAATCGATGCGGCCGGAAAACTTCGCCTTGCCCAGGATCAATTCGAGATCGCTGAAGGCCTGGCGCTTCTGCGAGAGGTCGACCTTGGCCTTGAAGCCGGCGGCAGGGAGACGGCGGATCGCCTCGTCGACATCCTTCGACAGCCAGGCGGCAAAGCCGGAGGGTTGCGCCACGGCCAGCAGCAGCGAGCCGTTGAAGCCGAAATGACCCTCCAAATTGAGCACGAGCATGCCATCGGCTTCCAACGTGGTGCGGCCGGGCAAGGTCGCGGCAAGCGATTTCACCGACCAGCCGCCATCGACCGGCTCGGCGGAAAGATGCACGTCGCGCACCGTGGTGTCGCCGACCACCACCGCCGGCAGCTTGACCTCGACAGTGCCGGGAATGGTCGGCCTCGGCATGTCGAGCAGCGCCTGCTCAAACGCCGCGATGCGCTGATCCAGCGTCAGACCGGCGCCGGCTTCGGCGCCCACCGCCTCGTCGAACTGCACCTGCGCGCCATTGGCCTCGATGGCGAAACTCGGCTTCAGCCCGAGATCGACAGAAGCCTTGCCGTCGGCGGTGTAGGGGTTGTCGAGCGGCCCGGTCTCGAAGCGGAATTCGTCGACGCCGAGTTTCTGGTGGTCGAGCGAAAATTTGCCGTTCAGCCGAAAGCCCGGATCGGGCTTGCCGGCGGAAACCCTCACCGTCTCGCCATCGGTGCCGCGCAGCTCGGCGCTGTTCTTGTCGGCACCGGAGATCTTGAACTGGCCGGAATAGGCGGCAGCGCCATTGACGATGCCGGCATTGCCGTCGGTTTCGATGACCAGCGGATAGGCGTCCGGATCGGCCTTCAGCCGAAGCCGCATCTGCCCGTTGCCTTCGGCCTTGCCGGTGGAGGCAGTGACCGTGGTGCGAAGACCGTCGAGCCGCAGCGTGCCGTCCATGCGCCATGGCCCGGCCAGAGACTTGGCCGAGATGGTCGAATTGATCTCGGAAAACAGGTGGCTGCGCCCGCCGGCGGCATGGCGCAGTTCGATCTGCCCTTCCGTCACCGTCAGCTTCTCGATCGAGATCTGATTGAGGTCGAAGGGAGAGGACGGCCGCATCGCCCAGTCGACGGTGCCGTCATTGGCGATATCGATGGTCGCTTTCGGCCGCACCAGCCGCATGTCGAAGATCAGCACTTCGCCGCGCAGGAAGGGCGCCAGTTCCGCATCCATCGAAAACGTCTCGACGGTCATGGCCGGCTGGCCATTGGGGCCGCCGGCGACCGCGACGTTCGAGAAGGTCACCGAGGGAAACGGCAACAGCCTTGCCGTGGCGTCGCCCTGCACGGTCACCTTGCGGCCGAGGATGGCGCTGGCCTCGCGCTCGAATTGGGCGCGGTAGCCGGTCCAGTCGATAAAATACGGCACCACCAGCGCCGCACACAGCACCAGCACAAAAAGGCCACCGAAGATCACGAACAGGCGAGCGAGCATCAGCTCCGAATGGGTTGATTGAAATTCTGCCGCACTCTACCCGCATCCGCGTGTCGATAAAGAGGCAATTCATCCAGTGTTGCGCGATGTCTCATCCGCAGTTGCGTGATATCGGGCGATCTGAAACAAATCCCGGCGAAGCGGAGAATTCGGATGTCTGGAAAGAACTGGGATCGCGTGCCGATCGATGCGCAAAGTGTCGACGCCCCGCTGTCGCTTTCGGCGGTCTTTCTTGTCGTCACCGTCGCCAGCGGTCAGACCGCGCTCGCCAAGATAGCCTCCGTGCTCGGCGGCCTCGATGATCTCGTCAAAACCGTCGGGTTCCGCGATCTTTCCGGGCGGCTTTCGTGCATTGCCGGCATCGGCCGCGATCTCTGGGATCGTCTTTCCCCAGATCGGCGACCGCTGGAACTGAAACCGTTTGCGCCGATCAAGGGTGCCGTTCATTCGGCGCCTTCGACCGCCGGCGATCTTCTCTTCCACATCCGCTCCGAGCGGCCCGATATGTGCTTCGAGTTCGAGCGCATTCTGCTCGACAATCTCGGTGATGCCGTGAACGTCGTCGACGAGGTTTCCGGCTTTCGGTACTTCGATGCGCGTGACCTGCTCGGCTTCGTCGACGGCACGGCCAACCCGACCGGGCTGGACCTTCCGGCCTCGGCACTCGTCGGTGATGAGGACGCCGACTTCGCCGGCGGCAGCTATGTCGTCGTCCAGAAATACCTGCACGATCTCCAGGCCTGGGCGCGCATTCCGACGCCCGAGCAGGAAGCGATCATCGGCCGCACCAAGATCGACAACATCGAAATCGATGATGACGAGGCGCCGCGCAAATCACACAAGTCGCTGGCCACCATCGAGGATACCGATGGCAACGAGTACGACATATTGCGCGACAACATGCCGTTTGGCAGGCCGGGGCAAAAGGAGTTCGGCACCTACTTTATCGGCTACAGCAGGTATCTCTGGGTGATCGAGAGGATGCTGCAGCGAATGTACATCGGTGAGCCGCCGGGCGCTTACGACCGGCTGCTCGATTTCTCGACGCCGCACACCGGCACGACGTTCTTCGCGCCAACCCGCCCCATGCTGCAAACCCTTGTTGAGGACGCATAGAAGACGCCTGCGGCCGCACGGCAGGCCGGCGCCCCAACGATTTCACCCGGCGATTGTCAGAACCCTCAGCGTGCGTCGCGCTTTGCTTGCGCCACCTTGGCCGCCTTGCGCTGCCGGCCAAGCTCCATCGGTCGGACGAGGTCTTGCGCCCTCTGGTTTGCCACCGACCGCATCCCCTTGCGCGCGGTGCGCGAATTGAAAGCAGGGCCTTCCGGCGTCGCCCCTTGCTTCATGACAAATGCCTTGCGCGCGTTTTCGATCAGCGAAACGCTGGCCGCCAGCTGCCGGCGCCGCTCGGCCTCGCCATTCAGCCGCCGCATGGCCATGGCCAGCACCGCAAGCTTTGTCTGCGAACCGCCATCGGACTTTGAGGGCGCAGCGCCTTTCGGCGCTCCTTTGCCGCGTATCTCACGCTGGCGGCGGTGTGCTTGGGTTTGGGCCTTGTCGCGCCGCTCCCGCAACAGCTTGACCAGGCCGGCAAGATCGGCGTCGGAAAGCTCCTGCACCGCCGGATGGTGCGATTTCTCCACCAGTTCCTGTTCGTCCGCGCTCAGCGCACGCGCCGCTTCCTTGCGTGAAATCGCCATGGCATTCCTCCTCCGCTGGCACGCCTGTCTGTTTCAGGCCATTCGCATGAGTTTCTGCCCCAAAACCGCGTCGGTCAAGAATAGCCCTGCTGACGATGCCGGATGGTCGAATACCGAGCCGCTCAGCCTGTGCATCGGCTGCGCAGATAGGCGCAGACCAGCTCGATGAGTTCCGCTCGCAATTCCGGCGATTGCAGTTCGCCATGTCGCGCTGCGGCATGCACGACCCCTTCGACCGCACCCGACAGCACACGTCCGGCAATGTCGTCGCGCTTGGGATCGGGCTTGCCCGAGGCAGATGCGATCACGGCTTGGTAGCGGCGCAGATACTCCGCCTCGAACTGATCCTGTGTCGAGCGTGCGGCAAGCGGCACCTCGTCGAGCAGGACGCGATGCAGTTCCTGATCGACGCTGTGGGCGGCGACGACGCCATCGACAAGCTTCGCCGCCCGCTGTTCCACCGTGATCACTGCGTCACGCTCATCCGAACCGGATATGGCCGCGAGCACCGCGTCGAGATGGCGTTTTCGGATCTCCTCCGCCAAGGCCAGCTTGTTGGGAAAATACTGGTAGATCGAGCCGACGCTGACACCAGCCGCCGAAGCCGTCTCGTTGGTGGTGAAATGCGCCCACCCACGCCGAGCCAGAACGCGAGCCGCGGCTTCGACAATCGTATCCACGGTTGCGCGGGAACGCTGTTGCCGTGGCGCTTTGCGCACGCTTCCATGCTCTGAGGGAACGCGAGTAGCCATATCAGGGCCTTTTCACCAAAATGCGAGTGTCCGCTCACATTTATCGAGCCAAGCCTGCCACGCAAGTCAATGAGAGGTCGCTATGAGCAACAAGACACTGCTTTTATCCCTGTTCCGCTACAAATCCTGGGCCGACAATGAACTCCTCGCTCTTTTGGCAGAGATCGAAAACGAGACAACCGAGAAGCAGCTTGGCGCGATCCTTGAGACCGTCAATCACGCGCATGTCGTCGACCGGATCTTTGCGTCGAACCTCCAGCAGCAGAAGCACTCCTATCGAGACACGGGCACGAGCAGCACACCGACGCTCGCGGAGATGTCCAAGGCGATCAAGGAAACCGACCGGTGGTACCTCCGCTACGTCGAACAGGTCGACCCCGAAGAGCTGGCGGAGGCGATCCGTTTTGCCTTTACGGACGGCGCCCCCGGGCAGATGTCACGAGAGGAGATGCTGGCACATGTCATCACCCATGGCGGCTATCATCGCGGTGAGGTCGGACGCATAGTGACACAATTGTCGAAGCCATCGTCGCCCGACACCTTCACGGGTTATCTCCATCAGGCAGAGCCCGCCCGCCGAGCACCGGTGTAATCGGAAACCTTACATTGGAGATGCCGGTCCGGCTCCTTCATTGCTGTGGCGGGATAATCCCTACCCTGCTGGCAAGATCTTGCCCGGGTTCATGATATCAAGCGGATCCAGCGCCTGCTTGATCGTGCGCATGATGTCGACGCCGTGGCCGAGCTCGTGGCGCAGGAAACCGATCTTGCCCTGGCCGATGCCGTGCTCGCCGGTGCAGGTGCCGTCCATGGCGATCGCCCGCATGTTGAGCCGCGCGACGAACTTTTCCGACAACGCGATCTCCCTGGGATCGTTGACATCCATCAGCACCAGCACGTGAAAATTGCCGTCGCCGGCGTGGCCGACGATCGGCGCGATCAGACCCATCTCTTCTATGTCGGCTTCGGTTTCCATGACGCATTCGGCAAAGCGCGAGATCGGCACGCAGACATCGGTCGACAGCCCCTTGGCGCCCGGCCGCAGTGTCAGCGACGACCAGTAGGCGTCATGCCTGGCCTTCCACAGTTTGGTGCGCTCCTCGGCGACGCTGGTCCACAGGAACGGCCCGCCGCCATTCTCTTCCGCGATCATGCCAAAGGTCTCGGCCTGTTCGGCAACACCGGCATCGCTACCATGAAACTCGACGAACAGGCACGGGCTCTCGGGATAGTCGAGCTTGGAATAGTTCTTCATCGCCCGCATCTGCAGCGCGTTGACCAGTTCGATGCGCGCCACAGGAATGCCCATCTGGATCGTGGCGATGACCGCGTTGCAGGCCGCCTCGACGCTCGGAAACGGGCAGACGCCGCCCGAAATCGCCTGCGGGATGCCTTGCAGCTTCAAGGTCAGCGAGGTGATGATGCCGAGCGTGCCTTCCGAGCCGACCAGCAGCCGCGTCAGATCATAGCCGGCCGAGCTCTTTTTCGCCCGCTTGCCGGTCGTCACGGTTTCGCCGTCAGCCATGACGGCGGTCAGCGACAGCACGTTCTCGCGCATCGTGCCGTAGCGCACCGCATTGGTGCCGGAGGCCCGCGTCGCGGCCATGCCGCCCAGCGAGGCATTGGCGCCGGGGTCGATCGGAAAGAACAGTCCGGTGTCGCGCAGATGCCGGTTCAAATCCTCGCGGGTGACGCCGGGTTCGACCGTGCAGTCGAGATCCTGTGGATTGACCGCCAGGATACGGTTCATGCGCGATGTGTCGACCGATATGCCGCCGCCCGGTGCGTTGGTGTGGCCTTCCAGCGAGGAGCCGACGCCAAAGGCGATCACCGGCACGCGGTGCGCGGCACAGGCCCGCACGATGTCCTGCACCTCGGCGGTCGTCTCGGGAAAGGCGACGCCGTCCGGCGCCTGCGTCGGAATATAGGTGGTGGTGTGGGCATGCTGCGAGCGGATCGCCTGGCCGGTCTGGAATCGCTCGCCGAGCCGTTGCTTGAGGATGCCGAGCACCGCCGCGATGCCTTCCTCGTTACGTTCGACCGGGTTGAGGTCGCTCAGAGCCATGAATTCCTCCGCGAATGGACCAGCGTCCACGCTTGTTATGCGTCTATGGATGCGTAAAGCAATTCCAGGAAAAGTGTGAAGCGGTTTTCCGTCCGGAATGCGTCAGAACAAATAGAGTCTCCGGAGCCAAGCTCTGTCCAGCGCCAGAACAAGGAAGTTTCGATGCCCATCCCCACTCCCTTCGTCTCGAAACCCATGGACATCGAGAAGGACTGGATCGACTACAACGGCCATCTCAACATGGCCTATTACAACGTGCTGTTCGACCGCTGCTCGGACGACGCCTTCGAGGCAATGGGCATGGGACCGAACTATGCCAGGGATCGCCGCCTCACCATCTACACGGCCGAAGTCCATGTCTGCTACGTGCAGGAGCTGCACCTCGAGCACAAGGTCACGGTCTCCTTCCAGCTCATCGACCACGACGACAAGCGGCTGCGGGCCTACCAGGAAATCCGCCATGTC
>NZ_RZPQ01000272.1:0-6861 GCF_003999135.1 Mesorhizobium sp. M7A.F.Ca.CA.004.06.1.1
TTGCAAGTTCATTGCGCCACCGGGCAAGATGCGCCCGCCGCCGCCCAGTTTTCGATCGCTTGATAGGTCGCTTCGGCGGAGCCCGGAGCCGGTTCACGACCCGATCCCGGCGCCCAGCCCCAGGCGACCAGTCTGTCGTCGCGAACATGCACCGCGATGTCCTTCAAGCTGCGGTTGCCATTGCGCAAGGGATCCTTGATCTGGGCGCAGATTTCGGCCGAGGACTTGCCGAACCAGGCCATCTCGGCTGGCGCCAGATGCCAGTTCTCGGCCCCGGGCGGCCCGTGCAATGCCTTGGAATTGCTGGAGAAATGGCAAGTCATGCAACGCAGGCCCGGACTGCCGAAGCCCGGCCCGTCAGCACCGCGCTGGACATTGAAGGCGTGCACGCGCGTGCCGCCGTAATGCGCACCCGACCAGCGCGGTCGCTCGTCCGCGACATGACAGTCAGCGCAGCGCGGATGCGAGAACACCGCATAGACCTTGTCCCATTCGGACAGGGCTTTTGCTGTGTCGACTGCCACCGGCGCCGGCGTCTGGCTCTCTTGCGCGATCGCAAACGGTGCTGCGAGCACAAGCATGGCAGCAGGCGTCAGCATGATGACGAGCTTCTTCATGCGAAGGCTACCGCTTTCGACAGCGGCAGCGTGCGGATGCGCTTTCCGGTGAGCGCGAAGATGGCGTTGGCGAGCGCCGGAGCCGCCGGCGGTGTGCCGACCTCGCCGAGGCCGCCCATCCTGTGGAAGTTTTCCAGGATGGCAACTTCGAATACCGGGCACTGGAAGATCCGCATGGCGTCGAAATCGTGGAAGTTCGACTGTTCGACCATGCCGTCGGCGAAGGTGATTTCCTGCCCCATCGCCGCCGAAAGACCGTAGATGGCCGCCGAGATCAACTGCGCCTCGATGATGCCGGGATCGAGCGCGGTGCCGACATCGGCGGCGATCCACACCTTCTCGATACGGATTCCGGCCGGCGTGTCCGCCACCTGGACGATCTCGCCGACCCAACTGCCGAAGGACAGGGTGAAGGCCATACCCCTGGCCTTGCCGGCGGGCAGCGCCTCACCCCATTTCGCCATCGCGGCGACTTTCTCCACCACCTTCACCGCCGAAGGATAGGCAGCCATCAGTCTCTTGCGCATCTCGACCGGATCGATTTTCCCGGCGACGGCGATCTCGTCCATGAAGCCCTCATGGAAGAAGCCGTTGACCGAACTGCCGACCGAGCGCCAGGAGCCGACGGGGATGGAGACCGGCGCCGCGACACCGCTGACCCGGTAATTCGGGATGGTGTAGGGCTGGTCATAGGCGCCGTCGACGATGCTCTTGTCGGGACCGAGCGGCGATATCGAGGGAAACAGCCGGCGCAGCATGCCGGCAATCACCGATGGCGAGGCCATCCTCATGTCGAGCGCGACCGGCATGCCATCGTCGCCGAGCCGCGCCTGGAACTTGCCGATAGCGGCCGGCCGGTAGGCGTCGTGGCGCATGTCTTCTTCACGCGTCCAGGTCACCTTGACCGGACGCCCGCCCGTCTCCCTGGCCATCAGCGCGGCGCACAGTGCGTAATCCACCTCGACGCGCCGGCCGAAACCGCCGCCCATGAAGGTGGTGTGCACATTGATCTTGTCCTGCCCGATGCCGACCGCGTTGGCGCAAAGCTGCCGCACCAGGGTCGGCGCCTGGTTGCCGCACCAGATGTCGAGCGCGCCGTCCCTGAGCTGCGCCGTGGCGTTCATCGGCTCCATCGTCGCATGCGCCAGATAGGGCACGGCATAGTCGGCCTCGACGATCCTTTCACGCGGCGCGTCGGCAAAGGCGGTGTCGACGTCGCCATTGTCGCGCATCACCGAGCCCTTGGTGCCGAGCGCCTGCTTCACGACATCGGATATGCCGGCGCTGCTGAGCGGATATTCGGGATCGGCCCACTGGGCGTCGATCGCCTCGGCGGCCTTGAACGCCGCCCATGTGTTGTCGGCGATGATGCCGAAGCCATGGCCGTAATTCGTCTCGAGCGGCACGATCTTGATCACGCCGGGCATTTTTTCGGCCCTGGAAAGGTCCGCCTTGACCGGCTTGGCCCAGAAGCGCGGGCTCATCTTGACAGTGCCGTAGACCATGTCCGGCAGCCTGACATCGATGCCGAAGATCGGCGCCCCGGTCACCTTGGCCAGCATGTCGATGCGCTTCTGCGGTTTTCCCAGCAGTTTCCAGTCGGCCCGGTCCTTGAGCCTGACTTCGGCCGGCGACGCCATCGCGGCGGCGGCCGCGGCGACCGCGCCATAGGTCAGCGACTTGCCCGACGCCTTGTGCAGGATCGAACCGTCGGCCGTTTCCAGATCGGCTGCGGCAACACCCAGTTCTTGCGCCGCAGCCGCGATCAGCATCTGCCGGGCAGCGGCACCCGCTTGCCGCATCTTGTCAAAACCATCGCGTGTCGAAGCCGAACCGCCGGTGCCCTGCAGGGCAAGGAACTTGCCGGCCACGCCGAGACCCGAGCGCACCGCCTGCGCGGTCATGCTCTCGTCGAAGAAGGCGAACGGACCGCCCTCCTCGAGGATCGCGGCGTTGTAGTAGGCATGGGATGCTGGTCCATGCTCGACCTTGACCCGGTCAAGGCCGACATCGAGCTCTTCGGCGACCATGGCGGCAAGCGTCGTCGAGATGCCTTGCCCCATCTCGGCGCGCGGCGCGACGATGGTGATGGTGTTGTCGGCGCCGATCTTCACATAGGGGTTGAACGTCGCCTCGCCCTTGCCGAGTTCGGCCTCGAGCGGGTTCGGAAAAGGCTTGCGATAGTAGTAATAGCCGACGGCAACGCCGCCCGCGACGGCGGCAGCGCCGATCAGAAACGTGCGGCGGGCGATCTTTCCGACACTGGCCATGGTCAGAGACCCGCCGTCTTGAGCGCCGCGGCCTTCTTGATGGCCGAGCGGATTTTGGGATAGGTGCCGCAGCGGCAGAGATTGCCGCCCATGGCATTGTCGATGTCGGCATCGCTTGGGTTGGCGACTTCGTCGAGCAGCGCCACCGCGCTCATGATCTGGCCGGCCTGGCAGTAGCCGCATTGCGCGACCTGTTCCTCCAGCCATGCCTGCTGCACCGGATGCAGCTTCCCCGCCGTGCCGATGCCTTCAATGGTCGTGATAGCGCCGCTGACCTGCCCAACCGGGAGCGAGCAGGAACGCACCGGCTGACCGTCGACATGAACTGTGCAGGCGCCGCAGGCGGCGATGCCGCAGCCGAATTTCGGCCCTGTCTTGCCAATGAGATCGCGCAGCGCCCACAGCAGCGGCATGTCAGGATCGGCATCGATATCGAAAGACTGACCGTCGACGGTAAGGCGCATGGGGATACCCTTTGTTGTCGTCCACTGCCAAGGCGAAGCGTCCTCTCGACCGTTTCGCTCCGATACAGATTGACAAATTTCGTCATTTTGTCAAATAGGATTTTGCAGGATAGAATTGCTCCATGAACCGGATCGAAGACATCGCCGCCACAGATCCCAAACGCGTCCGCATCCTGGATGGCGCGATGAAGGTGTTTTTGGCCTATGGCTTCACTCGCACCACCATGGACGACATCGCCCGCGCCGCAGACATGTCGCGTCCGGCGCTCTATCTCCTGTTCAAGAACAAGACCGACATTTTCCGCGCCATCGCCATGATGATCCTGTCACGCTCGGTCGAGGCGGCAAAGATTGCCCTATCCGGCGACGGCCCTTTCACCGAGCGCATGATGCGGGCCATCGACGAGGCATTCATCTCGATGATGGGCGCGGTCGTTGCTTCGCCGCACGGCGCCGAATTGCTGGACATGAAATCGAGCCTTGGCGATCTGGTAGGCTGCTGGCGCGGCGGGCTTGGCCAACACATCGGCACCGCGATAGAGCGCGAGGCAGCCAGGAACGGCGTCGACCTGGCGGCCAGAGGCCTGTCGGCGCAACTGCTTGCCGACATGCTGCTCGACGGGCTGGAAGGCATGAAGGCGCGGATCAGAGATCCGGAGGGACAGCGGCAGGCGGCCGCTGCCCTGATCAGGGTGATCGACCTGACCTTGAAGGCATGATTGCGGACCAATCGATGCACATTGATTGGTCGCTCAGGCGCGCCGGCGCTCTGCCTCCGGGTTCTTGCGCGCCGCAAGAAATTCCTTGACCCGCCGGCCAGGTGCCGGACCGCGCACCGGCTTGAAGCCGTCATCGAGTTCGCCGGAGAGATCGAGCGTCGGTCGCTTGCCGACGGCCTCGTAATTCTCTTCCAGCCAGTCGCTGGCGGCGGTGCGGCCGAGATCACGCAGGTAGGTCAGAAACGCCCATTCGGCGTTGACCTTCGAGGACGCCGACAGGTCCTTGAACGCCTCGTCGGCATCGATGCGGTGCATGCGGATATCGCGATACTCGCCATGCGGCAGACGGCCGGCGGCGATCAGTTCCTTGACGAAGGCGATCGAGCGGAATTCGCGCAGCAACCCGGCGTTGAAGGCGATCTCGTCGATGCGGTTCTGGATCTCGTTGGCGCTTCTTGGTGTTCCCTCCCGCACCACCGGATTGATCTGCACCAGAAGCACGTCCTCGGTCGCAGCCGTCTTGAAGAACGGATAAAGCGCCGGGTTGCCGCCATAGCCGCCATCCCAATAGGGCACCCCCTTGATCTCGACAGCACGGAACAGTTGCGGCAGGCAGGCCGAGGCCATCACCGTGTCGAGGTCGATCTCGCCATCGGAAAAGACGCGCAACTGTCCGGTCTCGACATTGGTCGCCGAGATGAACAGTTCCATTGACTTGCAGGCGCGGACATTGTCGAAATCGATCTCCTGCTGAACCACGTCGCGCAGCGGGTTGAAGCCGAGCGGATTGGCGACATAGGGCGAGAACACCCGCGACATGGTGTCGAAGAAGACATAGCCAGGCGTATTCTCGATCGACCAGTTGCCCCAGGCGACATCCCACGGCATGCGGTGTACCGGGCTGAACCGGCCCTTGGCCGCCACCGCGCGCCAGAAATCGTCAAGTTTCTGCCGCGCTCCCTCGACACCTCCGCGCACATATCCGTCGGCCAGCGCCACTGCGTTCATGGCGCCGGCGCTGGTGCCGGACACTGCTGATATCTCCAGCCGTCCGTCCTCCAGCAGGCGGTCGAGCACACCCCAGGAAAAGGCCCCGTGCGAGCCGCCGCCCTGAAGCGCGATGTTGATCTTCTTCTTTGTCTCCTCCGCCTTGCCGTTTTTGGTCATGGCGTCGTCCTTGGTTCGTTTTGGATAGATGAGAAGATTTTGCGCCTCACGCGGCGGTCCAGCCGCCATCGACCGAGAGATGCGTGCCGTTGACCTGCGCTGCCGCGTCCGAGCACAGGAACACCGCCGCTGCCGCGATCTGCTCCACCGTGACGAATTCCTTGGTCGGCTGCTTGTCCAGCATGACCTCACGGATGACGGTCTCGCGATCCATCTGATGGGCTTTCATCTGGTCGGGGATCTGCGCCTCGACCAGCGGCGTCAGCACATATCCGGGGCAGATGGCGTTGCAGGTAATTTTTTCACGCGCCAGTTCGAGTGCAACGGTCTTGGTCAAACCCATGATGCCATGCTTCGCCGAGACATAGGCCGATTTGAACGGCGACGCGACCAGGCCGTGCGCCGAGGCGATGTTGACGATCCGGCCACCGCCGGCCTCCTTCATCAGCGGGATCGCGGCTGCAATGGTGTGGAACGCCGACGACAGGTTGATGGCGATGATGGCGTCCCATTTCTCGATCGGAAAGTCCTCAACCGGCGCGACATGCTGGATGCCGGCATTGTTGACGAGGATATCGACCGATCCGAATGTCTCAGCCGCCTTGGCGACAAGCGCCCGGCATTCCGCCGGTTTCGACATGTCCGCCTTGATGTAGGCGGTTTTCACCCCGTGGTGTTTGGCGATCGCATCAGTGATGGCGTGGTCGGCGGCCGTGTCGGAGAAAGAGTTGACGACGACATTATGGCCTTCGGCCGCCAACGCCTGGGCGATGGCCAGGCCAATGCCCGATGTGGAGCCGGTGATGACTGCGGTTTTTCTGGCGGCCAAGGGCGGAGTCCTCTGGTTGCGGCAAGAGCGAGCTTATGTTGCACTGCAGCATATATGCTCAATGCGACGCAATAACAGCGGCCAGAATTTTTGAGGAGATGAAATTTTCGTCATGAGCGGCCACACGGCCGCTCACCAGGAGGATATCGTTTGGATCGCCGGTCGCTCGCCAGGCGCCGATAAGCCTCAGGCAGCCAGCTCCGGCACCGGCCCGACATAGTGCGACTGCGGGCGGATCAGCCGCCCGGTCGTCTGCTGTTCGCGCGCATGCGCGATCCAGCCGGCGACGCGCCCAGCGGCAAAGACATTGCTGAAGGTTTGTGGCGGAAAGCCCGCCGCCTCCAACAGCAGCGCGGTGTAGAACTCGACATTGGTCTGCAGCGAGCGCGACGGCTTGGCGATCCGCAGCACGTCGAGCGCTACCTGTTCCACTGTCTCCGCGAATGCCAGCCGGCGGCCGGTTTCGCCCTCGCCGCCGAGTTGCCGCACGACGGCCTTCAGCACATCGGCGCGCGGATCGCGCACACGGTAGATGCGGTGCCCGAAACCCATGATGCGCCTGCCGTGCGAGATCTCGTCGCGAAGCCAGCCGGCGGCATCGCCATGCGCCTGGATCGCATCCAGCATCTCGATCACCGGACCGGGCGCCCCGCCATGCAGCGGCCCCTTTAGCGCGCCGAGCCCGGCCAGCACGGAGGATGTCAGGCCGGCCTGCGTCGAGGCCACCACGCGCGTCGCAAAGGTCGACGCATTGAGGCCATGATCGCAGACGGTCACGAGATAGGTATCGAGCGC
>NZ_RZPQ01000273.1:0-6856 GCF_003999135.1 Mesorhizobium sp. M7A.F.Ca.CA.004.06.1.1
CTACAGGACCGCGATCGAGGAAGCCGAGATTGCCGGCTTTGAAGGCGGTGCTTCCTTGCTGCGCGATGCGATGGCCGGGCGCAACTGACGGACAGTGAGTTGGGGCGCGACGAAACCACCGCCAGCAAATGCCAGGCTGATCTCAGACCTTCTTCAACCCCGCCTTGAAGCGTTTGCCATTGGCGACATAGTGCGCCGCCGAGCCGCGCAACCTGGCCACGGCCGCGTCGTCCAGCACCCTGATCGCCTTGGCCGGCGAACCGACGATCAGCGAATTGTCCGGGAATTCCTTGCCTTCGGTGACCAGCGCACCGGCGCCGACCAGGCAATTCCTGCCGATTTTCGCGCCGTTCAGCACGATGGCGCCCATGCCGATCAGGCTGTTGTCGCCGATCGTGCAGCCATGCAGCAAGGCGCGGTGGCCGATCGTGCAGCCTTCCCCGATCGTCAGCGGGAAACCGGGATCGGTGTGCATGACCGTATGTTCCTGCACATTGGTGTCGGCACCGATGACGATGGGCTCATTGTCGCCGCGGATGACGGCGCCGAACCAGAAGCCGGCATTGCGTCCGACCCTGACGTCGCCGATCAGCGTCGCATCGGGTGCGATCCAGTTCGAACCCGCATCGGCGAAGCTGGGCTCTGTTCCATCGATCGCATAAAGCGGCATTTCTGGTCTCCGAATCGTCTCAAGCTGGCAGCTCGGACCCTAGGAGACGGACCGTCCATGAGGCAATGGCAAGCACGACGACGCCCAGCGCCAAGGTCCACGCAATTGCCGTGCAGCCGCAGGACATCAGCGCCAACGTTGAAATGCGGCGCTGACGCCGGGCATCGATGGCATCATTGACCAGCATGAAGGGTCCGGCACAGGCAGTGGCGAGCAGCGAGCGCAAGACATGTGACGGCGACACATAGGGTTCGGTGAAGGCGACCTTGCGGCCCGACACCAGTTCCATAGCCGATCCGGCCAGCCCGCAGGCCGTCAACCCGACGGCAAAAGCAAAGAGTGTGAGTTCCAGCGGTCCCATCTTAACTTTCCATTTACCATGAAATTGCACAGTCGTTCCACGCAGGCTGCAAGAGCCGTGCCGTACGATGTGTGCCGCCCAGGGACACTGGAGGCGGACGGACGGCCCGAGATCCGAGGACTGAGATGAAGCAGGCAGCGCTCGCCAACGAACTCACTGTGGTCGATTCCAGGCTGATGAAGCGGGTGCTCTACGGATTCGCGGCGCTGGCCCTGCTTTCAGCAGCGATCAGCCTTGCAGGCAAATGGTTTGGCCATTCGATCGCCATGGCCGGATACACCGACGACGCAACGATGCACCAAGTGGTGATCGGCAACAATGTCATCACGGTCCCGGCCAACGCCATCCGTTTCGCCCAGGCCCGGCGCGACGGCATCGCCTCGCGGCTCGACCTCTATCTGCGCTATCCCCAGATGGACGGCTACAGCGAGGCCGCGCGGGATGATTTCAACCATACGGGGACAGCCAAAAGCATCGTCTTTCTGGCCTTCGAACAGCAGATGATGTCGCGTGACATGAGTGGCCGCTTCGCGCCGATCTACAGCGCGTTGATCATCCAACCCGGCATTGTCGGGCCTGGCGGCACGATGATTTATGGTTTCAACGAGAAATCAGGCTATCTGAACGAGGTGCTGGTTGTCGGCAATCGCCCCGGCAAGGAGCCGTTTGTGGCCCGTTGCCTGAGCGGACCGAGTGCCGACCAATCGCTGGCGCCTTGCGAGCGCGACATCCAGGTCGGCGACGAGCTCAGCCTCACCTATCGCTTCCCAAGGGAGTTTCTGGGCGATTGGCAGGCGCTCGACGCGGCAATCGCCACTGAAGCCGGGCGCGTCCTGAAAACAGGACGTTAAGAAAGCCTCGGAAGGTCCGGCCGGCCGGCCGCATTCGAGGCGGAGCCGGCCGAGCGCAAAATCGCTGGCTCAGGCCAGATCGATGTCGAGGATCGCCATCGAGAAATTGTAATCGCCGTCGTCCTCGTCCTTGAAGACGATGCCGAGGAATTCGTCGCCGACATAGACCTCGGCCGAATCGTCCTTGCGCGGCCGTGCCTTGACCTCGAGCTTGGGGTTCTGGAAGACGCGCTTGAAATAGGCGTCCAGCTTTCTGATTTCGTCCGGCTTCAACAGTCTTCTCCGATCATCGGGCTTGCTCGTTCGAACGCGCTTCTGGCACGTCGACAATGGCGATGTAAAGGCAAGCGGCCTGATAAGGCGAGACAACCGCCCGCTCCTGCCCGCGGCCGGAATCCGACAGCAGACGACGGCGCCGTGAAAATCAGATGTCGAAACTGACGACCTGATCCATCGTCTGCGACGGCAGAAGCTGGTCCATCTGGCGCGACGGCTGATCGCAGCCGGTCTCACCGACGACGCGGGCCGGCACGCCGGCAACCGTCTTGTTGTGCGGCACAGGCGACAGCACCACCGAGCCGGCCGCTATCTTCGAGCAATGGCCGATTTCGATGTTGCCGAGGATCTTGGCGCCGGCGCCGATCAGCACGCCGTAGCGGATCTTGGGGTGGCGGTCGCCGCCGGCCTTGCCGGTGCCGCCCAGCGTCACGCCATGCAGGATCGACACGTCGTCCTCGATGACAGCGGTCTCGCCGACCACGAGGCCGGTGGCGTGGTCGATGAAGATGCCCTTGCCGATGCGGGCGGCGGGGTTGATGTCGGTCTGGAAGACCGAGGACGAGCGGCTCTGCAGATAGAGCGCGAAATCCTTGCGCCCCTGGTTCCACAGCCAATGCGCCAGCCGATGGGTCTGGATGGCGTGGAAACCCTTGAAATAGAGCACAGGCATGATGAAGCGGTCGCAGGCCGGATCGCGATCGTAATAGGCCTGGATGTCGACACGCACCGTCGTCGGCCACTCCTTGTCGTCGGCCAGCATGGACTTGAAGGTCTGGCGGATGAGATCGGAGCCGATGTCCTGGTGCGCCAGCCGCTCGGCCAGCCGATGAATGACTGCTTCTTCCAGGCTGTCCTGGTTGAGGATGGTCGAATAGAGGAATGCAGCGAGCAGCGGGTCGCGGTTGACAGCCTCCATGGCCTCGTCGCGGATCGAACGCCAGATCGGATCGACCGGCTTCAATGCGCTGTGTCGGGAAATGCTGATGCTGTTCATCGCCGTCTCGTCCTGCGTCCTGCCTGGCTTGCCTGTTGTGCTTGCCTGTTGCCTGGCCGCACATATAAGCCAGATCATAGCACGATTGAACTCAATTTTCCTTAGTGCTTTGTCAAATGGATTTGGTTCGCGGGAATTCAAGCAGCCATGGAAAACGAACCCTTGATCGACGACGCGCTGAAAAGCGAGCTTTCGGCGCTCTACCGGGCACAGGGCCGCCACTACCACAACCTTGCCCATATCGAGGCGATGCTGGCACTCGCTGGCGACTATCGAGGATTGCTCGGCGACCCCGAGGCGATCGAAGCGGCGATCTGGTTCCACGATGCCATCTATGACAGCAAGGCCAAGGACAATGAGGCGCAAAGTGCTGCCCTTGCCGAGAAAAAGCTGGCGGGCCGCGCAAATCCTTCACGCCTCAACCGCATCTCGGCAATGATCGTCGCCACCGCCACGCACCAGGTGCCGCCGTTCGAAGACGCGGCGGCCACACGGGACGCAAGTCTTTTCCTGGATATGGATCTGTCGATCCTGGGAGCCGCGCCGGACGCCTTCGACGCCTATGAGCGCGCCGTGCGGCGCGAGTACCACTGGGTGGAGGAGCCAATGTGGCGGGCCGGACGCAGTGCTGTCCTGAAGACTTTCCTCGCCCGCCCGCACATCTTCCACACTGAAGAGTTTCGCCAGCGCTTCGAACCGCAGGCCAGGGAAAACATGACGCGGTCATTGCAGGCCCTGCAAACCTCTTTGTGATCTTCGCCGGTGGCGCGCTTGCATGTCGCCCTATCCCGCCACGGGCGTTGCATCGAACAATGCACCGAGAAACGCCTGAACAAGCGAGCGCTGGGCGTCGGTCTTGCGATAGGCGACGCGGTGTATGGAACTGAACGAATAGGCCCTTGGCTTGATCGCCCGCATGTCTCCGGCGGCGACCCAGGGATCGGCAAAATGGCATGGCAGAAAGCCGATGAAGTTGCCCGACAGGATCAGCATCAACTGCGCTTCCATGTGCACGACCGATGCACTCGCCTTGGGATGGCCGACCAGGTAGAGGTCGTCGAAATGTCGATAGCTGCGCACCGAGAACCGCGCGGCATCGACGGCGCCTTGATCGATCCTTGAATCGGGCATCGCAAAGAGCGGATGCCGGCGGCCGCAATAGAGAAGATGCGGTTCGCCGCAATAGTCGCGATAGACAACCCCAGGCGCTTTCTGCGACAGCGGCCCGATGACAACGTCGCGACCGCCATCGGCAACTTGTTGCTCGAGTTCGGACGGCGTACCCACCGAAAGGTCGATGAAGACGTCGGAATCGGGCCCCATGAAGCGGCTGAGCGCGTGCTGGATACCCAGTTCGCCACTGGTGAAGACCCCATCCGACGTGCCGACCCGCAAGCGGCCCGACAGGCTGCCGCTGGCTGCATTGATGCGATGTCCGAAATCGTCAAGGTCGCGGAACAGCCTCTGCGCCGCATCGTAGGTTGCCTGTCCAACCTCGGTCAGGCGGAATTGCTTGCGCCCGCGATGGCAGAGTTGGGCACCGATGCGTTTCTCCAGCTCCGCCAGATGCGTGCTCAGCGTCGGCTGTGACAGGTTGAGCGTGATTTGCGCAGCGGCGAACCCGCCTGAATCGGCCAGCGCCACGAAAACGCGCAGCAGGCGGATATCGATATTGTCCAGCCGGCGCATGCCATTCCCCATGATGCACAGAACGATACATCGATGTTATTCGATGTATCGTTCTAAATAAACTCATTTACATCAATGTCAGAAATCGCGAGCCTGTACGGAACAAAATTGGGGAACAATCATGAAACCGTTACCAGGCACCGCCTTGTCCGCAGCCCTGCTGCTCGCCAGTTCGCAGCTCGCCCTCAGCGCCGACCAGATCCGCATCCTGGCGCCGACATGGCTGGGATTTGCGCCTGTCCATATCGCCAGCGACCTTGGCTGCTTCACCGCCAAGGGCCTTGATGTCAGCATCAAGTTCGAGGATGACCTGACCAACGTCATGGCGGCGATGGCGCGCGGCGACATCGAGATGCAGATGCGCTCGGTCGGCGAATATCAGGGCCGCCCGCGCGACGCCTCGACGCCCGGCATCATCATCGGCACGATCGACGAATCCGTCGGTGGCGACGGCGTCATCACCGATGACAAGATCAAGTCCGTTGCCGATCTGAAGGGCAAGGTCGTCGCGGCCGAGCCCAACATCCCCTCGCGCCTGCTGCTGCAGATGGAGCTGAAGCAGGCGGGCCTGTCGCTGAAGGATCTGCAGATCAAGGACATCGCGACGGCCGATACGGGTGCGGTTTTCGTCGATGAATCGATCGCCGCGATCGCGACCTACGAACCGTTCATGTCGCAGGCGCTGAAGGCCTCGACCCGCACCGGTGCCCGCATGCTGATCTCGTCCAAGGATCATCGCGGCATCATCATCGACGCGATCATCGCCCGCAACGACGACTTCAAGGCGAACCCCGACAAATACGCAAAATTCCTCGGCTGCATCTATGAGACGGTCGATTTCATCAAGGCCGAGCCGGAAAAATTCGCCGACATGGCGTCCAAGCATTTCGGCCTGACGCCTGCCGAAGTGACCGACATCGTCAACTCCAGCCTGTCCTACACGACGCTTGCAGAATCCCTGGCCTACATGGGCAAGCCGGGAGAAAAAGGCACGTTGCACGGGATATTCGACACGGTGATGGATCTAAACCTGGAGAACGGCGCCGCCGACAACAGACTGGTGGCGGCGGACCAGATCGACAGTTCGGCGATCAACAAGATCCCGGCGAAATAGCGGCCGCGCGGCCGGGCCGGCAGCTTGTCTCGGCTGTCGGCAGCGATGTCATTCCGGCTCGCGCCGGTGACGGCCGTTCTTTCGATCATCCGGGGATAATGATTTGTTCAGCAGCCTGTTTGTCTTCCGCGGTCGCGCATCGCCGATGCTGGAGTTTGCCGTCAGTGTCGCCGCGGCTGTGCTCGTCGTTGCCCTGTGGGAGCTGGCGGCGCGCGCGGGCATCATTGCGCCGCAGTTCCTGCCCTCGCCGAGCCGCGTCGTCATTGCCCTGTGGACGATGCTGACCGAGCAGAACCTGCTGTGGCACGTCGCGGTTTCGACCACCCGTGTCTGGATTGCCTTCCTGCTGGCCGCCGTCATGGCGATCCCGATCGGCATCATGATGAGCAGCTACCGGATCGTCGGCGCCGCCCTGGAGCCGATGATCGATTTCATCCGCTACCTGCCGGTCCCCGCACTCGTGCCGCTGTCGATCATCTGGTTCGGCGTCGGCGAGGAGACCAAGATCTTCCTGCTCTGGCTGGGGACGTTCTTCCAGCTCGTGCTGCTCGTCGCCGACGACATGCGGCGCGTGCCGCAGGAGTTCGTCGAGGTCGCCCGCACCGTCGGTGCCAATTCGAGGCAGGTCATGGTCGACGTCGCCCTGCGCTGGATGGGCCCGACGCTGCTCGACAATCTGCGCATCACGCTCGGCTGGTGCTGGACCTATCTGATCATCGCCGAGATCGTCGCCGCCGATTCCGGCATCGGCTATGTGATCTGGACGGCCCGGCGCTTCGTCAAGACACCGGAGGTCATGGCCGGCGTCGTCGTCATCGGCCTGATCGGCCTTGTCACCGACCAACTTTTGCGCCTGCTTCACCGCCGGCTGTTCCGGTATCTGTGAGGAGCATGACAT
>NZ_RZPQ01000274.1:0-6847 GCF_003999135.1 Mesorhizobium sp. M7A.F.Ca.CA.004.06.1.1
ACCGTGATCGTGCCGCTGTCGGGCGGCAACCAGCAGAAGGTCGTGCTCGGCAAATGGCTGGCCATGAACCCGAAAGTGATGATCCTCGACGAGCCGACGCGCGGCATCGACATCGGCGCCAAGGCGGAAATCTATGGCCTGATGCGCGCATTGGCCGATGCCGGCGTCGCCGTGCTGATGATCTCCTCGGACATGGAAGAGGTGATCGGCGTGTCCGACCGCATCGCCGTCATGCATGAGGGCCAGATCTCGGGTATTCTCGACAAGGACCGGTTCAGCCAGGAAAACGTGCTGCTCCTGGCGGTGGGCAAGCAGCCGAAATAGTTCTTGCCACGGGCCGCGCAAACGCGATCCGCTCAGGCATTGGGGAGAAGACGATGAGCAAGAAAGATCTCGGCCTGCTGATCCTGATCTTGGTGGTCGGGGCGATCGTGGCGATCATCAATCCGCGCTTCCTGTTGCCGATCAACCTCGCCAACACCTCGAACCTGATCGGCCTGTTCGGCATCCTGTCGATCGGCCAGGCCTTCGTCATCATCACCGGCGGCATCGAATTGTCGGTCGGCTCGGTGGTAGCGCTGCTTGGCACGCTGTTCATCGACTTCATCGCCGTGCGTGGCATGGAATGGCCGCTGGCCTTCGTGCTCATCCTGGTGCTTGGCGCCATCATTGGCCTGGCGCATGGCTGGCTGATCACAAGGCTCAAGCTGCAGCCCTTCGTCGTCACGCTGTGCGGCCTGTTGATCTACCGCGGCGTTGCCCGCTTCTACACCGCCGACGGCACCGCGGGTTTTGCCTTCGGCCAGAATTTTCCCGACCTCGAATTCCTCACCGCCGGGCGCTCCTATGGCGTTCCCAACAGCTTCATCGCGCTGATCGTCATCTCGATCGTCATGTGGGTGGTGCTGCACCGCTCGGTGTTCGGCCGCTATCTCTACGCCATCGGCAAGAACGAGGAGGCGGCGAAATATTCCGGCATCCGCACCGGCCGCGTCGTCATCGCCGCCTACGTCATTTGCGGCGTGCTGACGGCGCTGTCGGCGATCTATTTCGCCATGTACACGCGCTCGATCTCTCCGGCCAGCCACGGCCAGTTCTACGAACTCTACGCCATCGCCGCCGCCGTGCTCGGCGGCTTCTCGCTGCGCGGCGGTGAAGGCTCGCTGATCGGCGTCATCCTCGGCACGGTGCTGCTGCAGGAACTGCAGAACCTAGTCAACCTGCTCGGCATCCCGTCCTCGCTCAACTTCGCGGTGATGGGCGGCGTCATCCTCATCGGCGTGCTGGTCGACCAGCAATGGGGCGTGTTCCGGGAACGGCGGCTGATGGTCGACGCCACCCGAAAAAGCGCCGCCGGCGCGGCCGCGGAATAGCGCCTCGCGGCGAATGGCGGGCGATGGCTGCAATTCCTGAACCGTTGACGCTCAGGGCCGGCGCGCTCGAAGCCGAACTGGTGCCGCAAATCGGCGGCAGCCTCAGCGCGCTGCGCTGGCGCGGCATCGATCTCATGCGCAGGCTCTCGGACCATGATCGCGAAGCGGGCAACGTGCTTGGCGTGGCCATGTTCCCGATGATACCCTACGCCAACCGCATCGCCGGAAATACCTTCGAGTTTCGAGCGAAGCGCTGGCGGGTCCAGCCCAACAATCCGCCCGAAGCCATCAACGTGCATGGCAGCGGCTGGAAACACCCCTGGACTGTCACTGCAGCGGGCGACGCCCAGGCAACGCTGTCGCTGGATATCGCAGCCAGCCTCGAACCCTACTCCTATCACGCGACGCAGGCTTTCGTGCTGTCCGAAGAAGGCCTCGACGTGACCATGACACTGACCAACACGGGGCCGGTTTCCATGCCGTTTGGTTTCGGCCTGCATCCTTGGTTCGACCGCGACCCGGACGTCACGCTGCAATTCAAGGCCGCGCGGTTCTATCTGGAGGAACCGCAAGGCATCGCCGGCGATCCGATAGCGCTTGCGCCCGAACTCGACTTCGCCGAGAGCCGGCCTTTACCCGCCGGCTGGCGCAACAATGATTATGGCGGCTGGACGGGTGAGGCGACGCTTCGCTTTCCGGCGCGCGGCGCGGGTTTGCGCATCAAGGCCGATCCGATCTTCAAGCACCTGATGCTGTACGCCGATCCGGCCAAGCCTTACTTTTGCGTCGAACCGCAGACCATGGCATCCGGTGCTTTCAACCGGGGCGGATGGAGCGATCCGGACGAGGGCGCCATCGTGCTCGCCCCAGGTGAAAGTTCGGCCGGCACGGTGTCGCTGATGCCCTTTGCGCTTGGGGCTTAAAGCGCCCATCGCGTGAACGAGGCGTCAGGAGCCGACGATCTAGATCAGGCCCGACATGTCGGAAAAAGCCATCGCCTTGCGCAGCACCTCGGCGAAGCGTTCGCCGGCCGCTTCGCGCGGGCCGCTGTTGTCGATCGAGGTGACGCCGGACCCGGACAGAGTGACATTGGCGCTGCGTGCCAGCCGCGCCAGCACTTCGCCGCGTGACTCGCGGCCGCGCATCGCCAGACGCTCGGCCAGCACTTCAGGCGAGGCGGTGATCTCGACGATGGCCAGATTGGCATAGCGTTCGCGCAAGGAGGGGATGATCGCGCGCGACACATTGGCGACAGCGACACGGCCATTGGCGACGGACCAGTCGACATCGGCGGGGATGCCGTAGCGCAAGCCGTGCGCTTCCCAGGAGATGGCGAAGGCGCCATCGGCTTCGGCCTCGACGAAGGCGGCATCGGCCAGCGTGTCGTGGTCCTCGCTGGCGACATCGCTCGGCCTGGTGATGACGCGGCGGACGAACTCCAGCCGCGTTTCGTCGGCAAAGCGGGCGCGGGCGTAGCCGATCACTGTGTCCTTGCCGGCGCCGCTTGGGCCGACGACGGCGACGAAAACGCCATCGCGGATCGGAAACGTCTCGGCCGACAATTCCCGCTCGATCGACGCCGACACCATCATGCGACCCGGCTTCCCTGCCGCCAGACGGTGCGCACCACCGGGACATGGTCGTCGACGCGCACGCGCACCAGATCGGCGCGGCGGCCCTGTTCGATGACGCCGCGATCGGTCAGGCCAACCGCATCGGCCGGGTTCTTCGAGACCATGGCGACGGCCTGCGGCAGGGAAATGCCTTCGACGACATCGCCGAGGAAGAACGCCGACTGGATCAGGCTGAAGGGAATATAGTCGGATGACAAGATGTCGAGCAGGCCGTCGCTGGCCAGCGTGCGGGCCGAGACATTGCCCGAATGCGAGGCGCCGCGCATAACGTTGGGCGCGCCCATCAGCACGCCCATCCCGGCCTCTTTCGAGGCCCTGGCGGCCTCTTCCGTGGTCGGGAATTCGGCGACGCGCACGCCCTGCTCGATCGCCTCGTCGACATGGCCTGATGTGGCGTCGTCGTGGCTGGCCAGCACGATGCCGCGCTCCTGGCAGGCGGCTGATATCACCGCCCGGTTCGGCGCCGAATTGCGCGCCGATTCGGCCATCCGCTTTTCGCAGAACAGCTTGAAGTCGCGATCGGTCAGCTTCAGCTTGCGCTGGTAATAGTAGGCATAGGTCTCGAGATCGACGAACTGGCGCTGGCCTGGCGCATGGTCCATCAGCGACGCCAGCTTGACCCGCTCGTCGCCGTCGAAATTGGCGAAAGCCCTGAGGCAGTCCGGTGCCGAAACCTCGCAGCGCAGATGGATGAAATGGTCGGCGCGCAGACGGTCCTGCTTCACACTGTCCTCGATCGCGTCGGCCAGCTTGCGGATGTCGGCCGATGTCAGGTCGGCGTCTTCGTCCATGCCGACGCGCAAGGCGTCGAGCACGGTGGTGATGCCGGCGGTCGCCACCTGCGCGTCATGGGCGAGCACGGCGGCGATCGGATTCCAGCGCACCTTGGGCCGCGGCGCGTAGTGGCCTTCGAGATGGTCGGTGTGCAATTCGACCAGCCCGGGAATGATATAGTCGCCGCCCATATCCTCGCCGATGCGGCTGATGCCGGATTCGATGCCGGCGATAAAGCCGTCGCGCAGCACCAGCGAACCCTCGACGATCTCGTCGGCAAGCACGATGCGGGCATTGTGGAGAACAGTCTCGGCGGTCATTTCAGGCAGTCCTTCAGGCGGTTTTTCTGGCCGGGCGGCGCCCGAGCGCGTGATGCGAGAGCACCATGAACGGTGCACCCGGTTCGGTTTCGACAAACAAGGTCAGCGCATCCACCAGCACCTTCTGTTGCAGCACTTCCGCGAACAGGCTGTCGATCGCTGCGCGCAAACGAGGGCTTTCCTGTGACCCCGCCCGGCCCGACAGCGTCATGTGGAAGCGAAAGGTTTCGAAGACATAGGGGTAACCCCATTGGCAGAGATTGCGGAACTCGGCCGGCTTCAGCGAATCCGGGCTGCGCCGCTCGATTTCCGCTTCGCTCAGTGGTGCGCGAAACCGGTCGAAATCGCGCACCACGTCATCGGCGAACCGGTTGAGCGCAGGCACTGGCCCTTCCGGCACCAGTGCGAAGAAGCCGTCGATCTGGCTGACCACGAGACGCGGGATGGTCACCACCGGCGTCGCCTCGGCGAATTGGTCGAGTGCGGCGCGCAGCGAGGCTTCCGTCTCGTCGGCAGCCAGGCGGAAGGGGGCTTTCAGCGTTGCGTGAAAGCCATAGCGGCGCGCCGAAGCGGTGTGGAAAGCGACTTCCGCCGCCGACAGGTCGGCCACCGCTTCGACCGGCCTCGTCGCGGCGCCGAACGCGTCGCGGCCCAGCCAGTCGGCGGCGATCCGCGCCAGAGGCTCGTCCTGCCGGGGGGTGAAATAGAGGGCGTAGCGCATGGAAAGTCCTTGTCAGCTTCGCTGCCATAGGTGATTTCCATGACGAATTGACGAAGCCTTGCTGGCTTTCAGGTAACAAAACGCTGCGGCGGGGTCATTAGCCGACGATTTTTTCGTGCTGGACCAGGGAGCGAGTGCTCACGCAGCGACCGATCAGGCCTTCATCAACCACTCGTGCTCGGGCGCGTTGTGGAATTTCCACGTCCGCTTCGGTCCGGCCATGACGTTGAGATAATAGAGGTCGTAGCCGTGGCAGGCGGCGCAGGGGTGATAGCCCCCGGGCACCAGCACGACATCGCCATCCTCGATCGCCATCGCTTCGTCGAGCGCGCGATGGCCATTCTCGTCGGCATCGGTGTAGACGCGCTGGAAGGCAAAGCCCTGCGGCGGGTTGAGACGGTGATAGTAGGTTTCCTCAAGATAGGATTCAGCGGGCAGATTGTCCCGGTCGTGCTTGTGCGGCGGATAGCTCGACGTGTGGCCGCCGGGCGTGATCACCTCGACCACCAGCAGCGAATCGGCCGGCTTGCCCTCCGGCAATATGTTGGTGACATAGCGTGTGTTGGTGCCCTTGCCGCGCACCTCCTGGCCGAGATCGTCCGGTCCGATGACGCGAACCGGCAGACCGCCGCCAAGGCCCGGCGCCGAGCAGACCGCGAGTTCCAGTCCGGTGTCCGCCGTCACCGACCAATCCGATCCCTCAGGCACATACACCGACCACGGCTTGCCCTCGAAGGGCGACATGCGCTCGCCGAGCAGGCCGAGATCCTTGCCGCCGGCTGAAGCCTTGCCCTTGCCGGTAACGAACACCAGGCAGACTTCGCGATCCTCCGTCTTGCCGGAGACGCTCTCGCCCGGCTTCAGCCGATGCAGGTCGAAACCGACATAGGTCCAGCCGGCGCTTTTCGGCGTCACATGGGCGACGCGGCCATGGCCTTTGTCGGCTTTGACGAGCAGCTTCGACATTTTTGTCTCCTATTCCGTTGGCTTGAAGGACTCCGTGAAGCCAAGCCGCCTGTTTGAAAGGGCCATCGCAAATCTTCGGCCGGCGCCCTTCCAACTTCGTCATCCTAGGGCGAAGCAGGAGCGAAGCTCCGTCGCGGAGACCCTAGGATCCATGCCGTTGCCTCGGCCGAAGGGCGCAGCGGAGCGGATTCTGCACCGTCACACCAGCTTCAAAGTCATGGCATGGATCCTAGGGTCTGCGCCGCGTCGCTTCGCTCCTTGCTCCGCCCCAGGATGACGAAACGAGAAGCACTGCAAGATAGTCGCCAACGCATGCGATCAGTTACTCCTTCGGCTCGGGCTCGACCGAAGGCTTCGCCTCGTCAGCAGGCTTGTAGAGATAAAAAAACTGCCAGACGGCGTAGCCGGCGAAGCCGAGCGCGATCATGCCCCAGAACGGCGTGCTGGTGGCGAACTCGATGATCGACCAGATGACGCAGACCGCGACGATGGCGACACGCCGCCACAAAGGTCGGAAGAAGGGGTGTTCGGAATCTTTCATAGGGCCAATCTACAGCAATCGGTCTCGCCGGGAACCCGTCGCACCAGCCATTGGGAAACTAGACATTTGGAAAGCCTTGCGTCTCGACCGTATAGCCGGCGGCGGTCATGACGCGCATCAATTCCTTGTAGCCAACCTGTGCCATCCTGAGTGGCGGGTTCTTCTTCGGGTCCTGCTCGGCCTCGACCACGAACCAGCCCTCATAGCCATGGTCGGCGAAGCGCTGCACGATGGCGCCGAAATCGAGCGAGCCGTCGCCCGGCACGGTGAAGGCGCCCAGCGCCACCGCGTCGAGGAAGGATTGTTTGGTGCGATCGAGCTTTTCGATCACGCCCATGCGAACGTCCTTCACATGCACATGGCTGATGCGGGTATGATGGTTGTCGATGGCACGCAGCACGTCTCCGCCGGCGAATGCCAGATGTCCGGCATCGAGCAGCAGCGGAATGCCGGCTCCGGAATAGCGCATGAAGGCATCGAGTTCCGGCTCGGTCTCGACCACCGCCGCCATGTGGTGA
>NZ_RZPQ01000275.1:0-6770 GCF_003999135.1 Mesorhizobium sp. M7A.F.Ca.CA.004.06.1.1
GTGTAGACGTCGCCCTCGAGACCGGTGCCTTGCGCGATGACAGCGGCAATCCGCGCCCGGTCTTCGGCGTCGAGCGCAACGTCCATGATCTTTGCATTGGCCAGCGCATGCGCCTGGTTGCGGGCGCCGACGATGACGGCCGCCACTTGCGGCTGCTCCAGCACCCAGGCGCTGGCGATGGTGGCGATGTCGACGCCGTGGCGGTCGCCAACGGCCTTCAGCGCCTGAAGCAGGTGCTGGAAAAGGCCCCAGCCGCCGAAATCGTCGATGATCAGCTTGTATTTCACCAGCGAGCGGTTTTCGAGCGGCGTGGCCGGTTCGGCCACGCCGAGCCATTTGTCGCTGAGAAAGCCGCCGGCCACCGAGCCATAGCAGAGGAAGCTGACGCCGTGTTTGGCGGCGAGGTTCGCCAAGCTGTTGCCAGGCCGCTGGTCGAGCACCGAATATTGCAGCTGCTGGCTGACCAGCGGTATGCCGGCGGCAAGGATTTCAGCCAGGCGCGGCGTGTCGAAATTGGTGGTGCCGAGATTGCGCACCTTGCCTTCAAGCCGAAGCTCGTCGAGCCAGCCCATCGCCTCGACATAGCGAGGCTGGTCATAATCCCACCAGTGGAACTGAACGAGATCGAGCCGCTCGGTCTTCAGCCGCCGCAATGACTGGTCGACGATGCTCCTGATGTAGTCGCGGCTGATGCTGGCCAGCCGTTCGAGGTCGGGCACCAGCTTGGTGTGCACCTTCATCCGGGCGGCGACATCGAGGCCGCGCTCACTGGCCAGTCGCAGGCGCGCGGCGCCGATCAATTCCTCGACGCCGGTGTAGATGTCGGCGCAATCATAGGTCCAGATGCCGGCATCGAAGGTGGCGATCAGATCGGCCACCGCCTGGCTGCGGTCGATGGCGCCGTGGCCGCCGGCCAGCTGCCAACCGCCGCGGATGACGCGCGAGATGGTGTAGCCAGAGCCGAGTTCGAAGGTGTTGGCACTCATCTCAGGTCATCCTCTTTAGGCAGCGGCACCGCCGTGGTCTCGGCGTGGCTGAACCGCCGCTTGGCCATCCTGACGATCCTCAGCCGGCTGGCGCAATTGGGATCGGGACAAGCGATCTCCGCGTCCGAGGTCATCCAGTCGTTCGGGTGGGTTGGGCGCTGCTTGGCCGCCAGCAGAGGCAAGACGGCGGCGAGCGAATAGATCGAAAAACCCTGCCCTGCCGGCATCGACAGCATCTCGCCCTTAAGTTCGAAATAGTCGCCTTCCTTGGCGCCGCAATAGATCGGCTTGCCCTCCGGGATGACCGCCTCGACGCGAAGATCGAACAGCTCGAAACTGTCGTCGGCCATTCAAGCCTCCATCAGGCTGAAGGTAACATCGCAGGCGCCGTTGCGGCGGATGACACCGCAAGCGGCGGCGAACCGGTCACGCTCTTCGACGCGCACTTGCGCCACCACGCTGCCGGCCAGCCAGCCGATCGGGAACAAGAGCCGCGCGCCCTGCCCGTAGTAGAGGCCGATGTCGAAGATCGCATTGGGATTGCCGCCCCACATGCGTGGCGGCACGTAGGAAAGCACGATGTCGCCCGGCTGCGGCGTCAGCGTCGCGTTCTCGGCCGGCAACGGTTTCGCATAGGCCTGGCCCTCGAGATCGGCCGCGGGAACCGGACAGGAGATTTCCGGCCCCGTCCACATCGCATGGATGCCAGGGACGACACGTGGCGTGCCGAGATAGGCCGAGAGGAAGGCAGCGTTTTCCGGTGCCTTCTCGGGCAGCAGCAGCGCCGTGACGGAAAGCTGCGAGCGCGGCTCGGTGATCCTGATGGCGGTCATGTCTGGTCTTTCGCGGCGGCGGCCTGCAGCTTGCTGCGCAGGAAGGTGAAGGGGCGGCTGATGTCGGCGACAAGCGATTCGCGCGCCGCCTGCGCATCCTGCGTGGACAGCGCCATGACGATGCGGCGGTGATACTGGGCGGTGTCGACTTCGCCGGCCTCCGAGAAGGCATAGATAGCGACGCGGATGCAGGGCCCCGATTGCAGCCACAGGCTCTCGATCATCGGGATCAGCACGGCCGAGCCGCAGGAGCGGTAGATCTCGAAATGAAAGCTCTGATTGAGCGTCACTTCGCGATCGACGTCCTTCTTGTGTTTCAGCGCCCGCATCTCGTCCCATTCGCCGAGAATGGTTTCGATGGTGGCGATCTGGCGCGGGCCCATGCGGGCGGCGGCCAGCGCGATCGCTTCGCCCTCGATCAGGATGCGGGCACGCAAGAGATCATCCAGCCGTTCCAATGTGATCGGCGGCACACGCACCGAACGGTTGGGCAGCGCCTCCAGCGCCTTTTCCGTGATCAGCCTGCCGAGCGCCTCGCGCACCGGCATGGTCGAGGTGACCAAGGCGTCAGCTAGGCCACGGATGGTCAGCACCTGGCTCGGCTCGAACAGGCCGCCGATCAGGGCGCGGCGCAATTCCGAGTAGACGCGGTCCTGCACAGTTTCGCGGCCGACTGGCGCAAGCTGGGCCGCGATCGCCTCGTTGTTCTTTTCGATGGCAGCCTTTTGCATGGAATTCCGTTCTTGGCCGGTTTTCGGCTTGCGGATGAAATTAAAGCCGAATAGCGTGATCAAAGCAAGTGTGATCACAAATCATAATCAGGAGACGGCAACGATCGTCTTCGGCCAGAGGGTTTGATGAGCGAGGCAACCAAACGGCAAGGGGAAACCCGCGCGCCGGTTCTGACGGCAAGGAATGTCGTCAGGCGGTTCGGCGGCCTTGTCGCGGTCAACGATGTCTCGTTTGACGTCAAAGCGGGAGAAATCCTCGGCTTGATCGGCCCCAATGGTGCAGGCAAGACGACGATGTTCGACCTGCTCGCCGGCAGCATCCTGCCGACCAGCGGCGAGATCCTACTCAACGGCACGCCTGTCTCGGGCGAAGCCGCGCATCTGCGCATCGGTCATGGCGTTGGCCGAACTTTTCAGATCCCGCGCCCGCTGCCCAATCTGACGCTGATCGAAAACATTATGCTGGCCGCACAGGGCCAGGCCGGCGAAAAGCTGCTCGCCAATTTCATCACGCCATGGCGCGTCGCCGCGCAGGAAAGAGCCGCCAGGACAAAGGCGCTCGAACTGCTGGAACTGGTCACCCTCACCCATCTCGCGCATGAGCCGGCGCGGGTGCTTTCCGGCGGCCAGCGCAAGCTGCTCGAACTCGCCCGCGTGATGATGGCCGACCCGGCGATCATACTGCTCGACGAACCGGCGGCCGGCGTCAACGCGACGCTGCTGGAGGTCATCATCGACCGCATCCGGGACATCAACGCGCGTGGCATCACCTTCCTGCTGATCGAGCACAATATCGATATGGTGACGCGGCTTTGCCATCGCGTCCTCGTCATGGCGAGCGGCCAGCTGCTCAGCGAAGGCACGGCCGAAGAAGTCGCTCGCGACCCACGTGTCATCGAGGCCTATCTCGGAGGCGCGGCATGAGCGAGATCGTCCTCGAAGTCCGCGACCTCGAAGCCGGTTACGAGCCCGGCGTGCCGATCGTGCGCGGCGCCTCGATCACTGTCAAAAAAGGCGAGATCGTCGTCGTGCTGGGCCCCAACGGCGCCGGCAAGTCGAGCTTCATCAAGGCCATCGCCGGCCTCGTCCCGATCACCGGTGGCACGGTGTTTCTGGACGGCAAGGACATCACCGCTGCGCCTGCCCACACCATGGTGCGGCTTGGACTGGCCTTCGTGCCGCAGACCGAAAACATCTTCCCGCTGATGTCGGTCGAGGACAATCTCAGGGTCGCCTGCGGCGTCCTCGAGCGGCGCGAAATCCCTGCCCGCATCGAGGAGATGTATGCCGCCTTCCCAGACCTCGTCCGCCAGCGCCGCACCGCCGCCGGCAATTTGTCGGGCGGACAGCGGCAGATGCTCGCTGTCGCACGGGCGCTGATCGTCCACCCCAGAGTGCTGGTGCTGGACGAGCCGTCGGCCGGCCTGTCGCCGAAATTCGTCTCGATGGTGTTCGAGATGCTGGCCGGCATCCGCAAGTCCGGCGTCACCATCCTGCTGGTCGAACAGAATGCCAAGGCGGCGCTCGCCATCGGCGACCGCGCCTATGTCCTGGTCGAAGGCAAGGACCGGCACGAGGGCATCGCCTCCGAATTGTGGAACGATCCGGTGGTCGCCGAACTCTATCTCGGCCAGCGCCCATCTAAGGCAGGGAAAGGAGGTGAGGCATGAGCCTGCAATTTGTCGTCGACGGATTGCTGACGGGTTCGATGATCGGCCTCGGCGCCATCGGCGTGACGCTTACCTATTCGATCCTGCGCTTCTCGAACTTCGCCCATGGCGACTTCATGGCATGGGGCACCTATGCGACGCTGGCCGTCGTCAGCGCCATCGGTGCGACAGTAGGCAAGGTGGCGCCGATCGCACCGCTGTCCTTCGGCTGGCCGCTCATTGTTGCGCTCGTTATCGGCATGGCCTTCACCGCGCTCTTGGCGCTGCTGCTCGACAAGGTGCTGTTTTCGCGGCTTCGCTCGCAAGGCCAGGCGATCATCGTGGTGATGGCGAGCTTCGGCGCCTCGATGGCGCTGAGAAGCCTGCTCGAATTCACCTTCACCTCGCGGCCGACCTATTTCAGCCGCGCGATCCAGATCGCCATGCCGATCGGCTTCGGCATCCGCATCACACCCGACCAGATCGCGCTTTTGCTGCTGACCGCGGTGCTGGTGCTCGGCGTGCATCTGTTGATAACGCGCACGCAGACCGGCCGCTCGATGCAGGCCTTGAGCCAGAACGCGGCGCTGGCCCGCATCGTCGGCATCGATGTCGCCAGCGTGGTGCGCGTCACCTGGGTCATCGGCGGCGCTCTCGCCTGCGTCGCCGGCGTGATGATCGGCATTCTGGTGCAGATCCGCCCGTTCATGGGCTTCGACATGCTGCTGCCGATGTTCGCCGCCGCCATTCTCGGCGGCATCGGCAGCATTCCCGGTGCGGTGCTCGGCGGCCTGATCATCGGGCTCGCCGAGGCTGGTGCGGTGCAGTTGATCGGCGCCGAGTGGCGCGCCGCCGTTTCCTTCATCATCCTGATGGCGGTGCTGTTCGTGCGGCCGATCGGCCTGTTTGGTGTGAGGGAACGCTGATGGACCTGCTCGGCTACGGCGCCTTCTTCCTGACCACAGCGCTGATCTTCTCGCTGGTCACGCTAGGGCTCAATTTGCAGTGGGGCCTGACCGGGCTGTTCAATGTCGGCCTCGCCGGCTTCGTCGCCATCGGCGCCTACACATCGGCGCTGCTGACCACACCGGACGATGCCGCGCGGCTGGGCGGCTTCGGCCTGCCGATCCTTGTCGGCTGGGCGGGCGCCATGGTCGTCGGCGGCATCGCTGCAGCGCTTACCGGCATGGCAACGCTGCGGCTGAAATCCGACTATCTGGCGATCACCACCTTCGGCGTCGCCGTCGTCGTGCAACTGGTCGCGCTCAACGCGCAGAAACTGACCGGCGGCCCGTTCGGCATCGGTTTTATTCCGCGCCCCTTCGGCAGCCTTGCCGAGACGCCGCTGCTGTTCAACCTGTCCAACCTTGGCGTGGTCTCGGTGGTGACGCTGATCGCCTATCTCGCCTTGGAACATTTGTCGCGCAGCCCGTGGGGGCGGGTCTTGAAGGCGTTGCGCGAGGATGAGCGGGCGGCGATCTCGCTTGGCAAGAGCGCGCGTTTCTACCGCGTCCAGGCCTTTGCCGTCGGCGGCGCCATCATGGCGCTGGCCGGCGCGCTGCAGGCGCATTTCACCGGCTTCATCGCGCCGGACAATTATCTGCCGATCCTGACCTTCCAGGTCTGGGTGATGCTGATCGTCGGCGGTTCCGGCAGCAATCTCGGCGCCGTCATCGGCAGCATCCTGGTGTGGGCGATATGGGCCGGATCGGGCACGCTGACCAGCATCCTCTTCCCGCCGGAACAGCAGGCTCGCGCCGCCGCGCTGCAGATCGCCGCCATCGGCGTCATGCTCTGCGTCATACTGCTGATCCGGCCGAACGGCCTATTCGGCGACAGACCGCGGCGGTCCTGGTTAGATAAGCGGGCGAAGGCGGCGACGGCCAGGAGCATTTCGCCGTCATGAATGCCACGGTTCGGCGGGAAACGCATGGCGCTTCGCTGTGGCATGCCGTCAGCCGCAACCGCCGCGAGCGGCCGGCGCTGCAGAGCGGGCTCGCTGTCGACCTGGCCATCGTCGGCGGTGGCTTTTCCGGTCTTTCCACCGCGCTGCACGCGGCGGGGAAAGGCCTTTCCGTCGCCGTTCTCGAAGCCGAATTCATCGCCTGGGGTGCGACCGGCAGGAATGCGGGCTTTGTCGTGCCGAACTTCGCCAAAATGGATCCAGTCGACATACTGGCCCATCTCGGACCGTCGCGCGGCGAAAGGCTGATCGATTTCGCCGCCGGCAGCGCCGACCTGGTTTTCCGCCTGATCCGGCAGCACGGCATCGACTGCGACGCCGTGCAGAACGGATGGATCCAGCCTGCGCATTCGCCTGCCGCCTTCGAGAAGGTCAAGTCACGTGCCGGGCAATGGGCACAGCTTGGCCGGCCGGCAGTCACATTGGATCGGCAGGAAATCGAAGCCCTGACGGGCGTGCCGGGCTATGCCGGCGGCTGGATGGATCGTTGCGGCGGCGTGCTCAATCCGGTCGCCTATGCGCGCGGGCTTGCCGATGCGGCGGAGAAAGCCGGCGCGAAGGTCTTCGAGCAGACGCGCGTCGCCTCGGTTGATCGCATAGCCGATGGC
>NZ_RZPQ01000276.1:0-6762 GCF_003999135.1 Mesorhizobium sp. M7A.F.Ca.CA.004.06.1.1
CCATTGAACTGGACAGCTGCGGATGAAGAAGCCAACGGGCAACACCAGGCAGACAGCAGCCGCCGCAAAGGCGCCGGCCGGCAAACCCGCGCTGGCGGAAACCACCGAAGGTTTCCCTTGGCCAAGCGCCCACGAGATCAAGAAGGAGAGCAACCCCTTCACCGACCGCGACTGGCGCATGCTGGTCTATGCCTGGTCGGGCATGGCCGTGCGTCTCGCCATCATCTTCACCCTGATGTTCTCGGTCTACCAGTTCCTGGCCAACCAGGAGCAGAAGCGCGTCGAGCAGACCATGTCGCTTGTCGAACTCTGGGAAAACAAGGACTACCAGCAGGCGCAGCGCGCGCTGAAAGATCGTCTGACCGCGCTTAACGCCAAATATGACAATCTGCTCAGCGCCAACCCCTCGCCAACCGAGGAGCAGGTGTTCCGGCAACGGATCGGCATCGAGGCGATGACCGCCTCCGGCGGCGACATGCCGCTCGCCGATTTCAGCGAGAATTTCGATCGCATCGTCTATTTCCTCAACCGGCTGTCATTCTGCATCGACGGCGATTTGTGTTCGCGCAAAGTGACCGATGCTTATTTCCGTGACTATGCCGTCTCTTTCTGGAGCTATTTTGCCGGCTACATAGACAAGCAGCGCAAGGCGGGTTCTCCCACTTTCGCTTCGGCGATCGAGACCTATGTGCGCAATGGGCCGCCCACGGCCGAAGCCAAATAGCGGCGCGAAAAAGGCGGCGGGATTGCGCCGCCGCCTTTGTCTCCACCGCGAATGCGCAGCGATTATTTATACAGGCTGTTGATCCACTGGACGTTGGCAGCATTCAGGCGCACGGCGGTGTTCGCGTCGGGGCTTTCCGCCACGTTGACACCGGTGACGATGCGCTGCTTGGCCTTGTTGTCGTAGGCATAGACCGAACTGCCGCTCGACCCTGGGAACGTATCGCAGTCGTACTGGAAATATTCCGGCGCGATGTTTTCGGCATGCACTTCGCAGTTTGCCTTCCACATCGTGCCCATCGGCTTGTCGCCGGGATAGCCAACGAGATTGGCGGTGAAGTCGCCAAGATCGTCATAGTTCGCATAGCCCAGCCAGCCGAGATTGGTGCCGACATCCTGCTTTAGCGTGACGATGCCGAGATCCCACAGCAGGACCGAACCATAATAACCCTGGTAGTTGTCGATGAAGCCTTGCAGCACATAGGCGCTTTCGAAGGCGAAGGCGCCGAACGGTGCGTCGTCGGCCGTGCTGCCGTTCAGCCCCGGCACGAACAGATAGTCGGAGAGCCAATCCTTGTCCTCATGGCTGTAGAGGCAGTGCGCGGCGGTGAGCACCGTGCGCGGTCCGATCAGCGTTGCCGAACAGCTGCCGAAGCTGCCCGTCTTCGGCGATTTGGCTTCGAGATAGCCGATTGCCGAGAACGGATAGGTCTTGGTGTTCTTGACCTGCTCGCGATCGTCGGTGCCGAAGACCTGACGGCCGGCTTCGCCTTCGCCGAGGTCCGGATCCTCGGTCTTGCGCTCGGCCCCGTCTTTTCCGGTGGCCGGAGCGTTCAGTTCCTTGATGATAAGCTCCCGCAGCGCTTCGCTCGGCTCGATCTTGATCTCCTTGCCATCGGCGGACCGTCCGACGACGCCGTAGGATTTGACAGCCGTTGCCTCGTCGGCAAGCGGCGCGGCGCGGCTGTCTTCGTCGGTCAGCTTAGGTGGCGCGATTGGCTTTGCCCGCCCGGGCTTGTAGTCGCCTGAAGTCACGTCGCGCGCGCTTTCGCCATTGCCGGCACTGGCGGAGCCAGGATCGGCGGCGAAAACCGGGACCGTCCACATTGCGGAGGAAAGCAATGCGGACACAATGAGTGCGTTTGTCAGTTTTGTCATGGTGAGACTCTCCCAAAAGTCAGCAAGGACTGGATCAAGATACAGAAATATTGTCGAGATCGTGGTGGCGTCGAAAAAGGATTTTGGTTACCGCACTTGAAATTTGACCATCGCCTATGCGGTCGGTCAAAGCCCCCGCCAAAGACACCCGGGCGGATATATTGCCTAAATTAATACAACATTGGAATGACAATTAGCTTCCACATAGCCCGTGGGGGGCTATAGGGTTTTGAACGGGGTCTGCACAGGAACGCGATACGCGAAGCAGTGCCTGACTTGGTGTCCCTGCCGTGCCGCTGCAACGAAAGCTGCGCGGCCTGACCACCAGTCTGAGGCTTGCTTTGTTGATCATGCGCCGGGGCTGGTCCGCTCGGGTACATATCAGGAGGGCTTCAGATGAACATCATCCATCGGTTCAGGCCGATCGCCGCTGCATCGCTGCTCGGCATCGCAGCCGCCCTTGCGGCAGCCAATTCCACCCAGGCCGACGAAGCAGTCGCCCGACCGGAGGCAGCGGTCTCGCCAATGAAGCGCGTGACGGAAGCCAGGGCGAAAGCCGCGGCGGAGAACCCCGACGCAGCCGACCGCGTCTATGGCGGCAACCAGGCCGAAAAGGGAGCCTATCCGTTCCAGGTCGCGCTGCTCACCACCGACAGGCTGGACGAGAACCCGGCCTCGCAGGCCAACGCCCAATTCTGCGGCGGCAGCCTGATCGCGCCGCAATGGGTGCTGACGGCAGCACACTGCCTCAACGACAAGGGTCAGCCGGTTTCGCCGGAGAGCGTCACCGTGCTGACCGGTGCAACCGATCTCAGCGAGGGCAAGCGCCACAAGGTGGTGGAGGTCATCGTCAACGAAGCCTACAGCGAGCAAACGCTCGACAACGATCTCGCCCTGCTCCGGCTTGCCGAACCGGCCGACGCGCCGACCATCAAGGTCGCCCATGAGGCAACCCCCGACACCGGCAAGACGACCGTCACCGGCTGGGGCAAGATGCAGGACGGCACCTTTCCGACCACGCTGATGGTTGTCGATCTCGATCTGCAGCCGAACCAGGCCTGCAACAGCGGCATCAAGGCCATCTATGCGCGTGATCTGAAGGCAGCGCTCGGTGATCTGTCCCGCCGTATGCGCTATTCGGAAAAAGGCATCGACGCGGCAGCCAATGCGATCGCCGCCGACATGACCGACCCGCTGACCGGCAACATGATCTGCGCCGGCACCACCAGCGGCGTGCGCGATGCCTGCAACGGCGACAGCGGCGGCCCGCTGTTCATGACCGGTGCCGAAGGCCCGGTCCAGGTCGGCGTCGTCAGCTGGGGCGAAGGCCCGGCTGACGGCAGTGCGGCGTGCGGCCACAAGGAGGCCTACGGCATCTACACGCGGCTGGCCAACTACACCGGCTGGATCGAGGCGAAGATGAAGACCTCGGCTCCGGCGCCGGCAAAGCCCAAGGCGGGACTGGGCACCGCCCAGAAACCGAAAACGCCCTGAAGCAGCGCTGTTCGCTTTCAAGCAAAACGGCGGGAGAGGTTCCCGCCGTTTTGCTTGCCGGCTTATCGAGAGGACTTATTTTCGCGGCGGGCCTTTGCGCTCGGCGGAAGCCGCCCACAGATTAATGTCGGATTCGCGCGCATAGGTGTCGATCTCGGCGAGTTCGGCATCGCTGAAATCGAGCACCTTGAGCGCGCCGACGCAGTCCTCGACCTGCTCCGGCCGGCTGGCGCCGATCAGCGCCGATGTCACCCTGCCCTTGCGCAGCACCCAGGCCAGCGCCATCTGCGCCAGCGTCTGCCCGCGCTTGCCGGCGATGGCGTCGAGCGCCTTGATGTTGGCGATGGTCTTGTCGTTGATGAAGGCTGTCTTCAGCGACTTGCCCTGGGAGGCACGGCTGCCATCGGGAATGCCGCCGAGATACTTGTTGGTCAGCATGCCTTGCGCCAGCGGCGAGAACACGATGGAGCCGACGCCGAGCCCTTCGAGCGTGTCGAGCAAGCCATCTTCCTCCACCCAGCGGTTCAGCATCGAATAGCTCGGCTGGTGGATGACGCAAGGCGTGCCAAGCTGCTTCAAGATATCGGCGGCCTCGCGTGTGCGCTGCGAATTGTAGGACGAGATGCCGGCATAGAGCGCCTTGCCCGAGCGCACGGCATGGTCGAGCGCGCCCATGGTCTCTTCCAGCGGCGTGTCGGGGTCGAAACGATGCGAATAGAAGATATCGACATAGTCGAGCCCCATGCGCTTCAGGCTCTGGTCGAGGCTGGCCAGAATGTATTTGCGCCCGCCCCATTCGCCGTAGGGTCCGGCCCACATCTCGTAGCCGGCCTTCGTCGAGATGATCAGCTCGTCGCGGTAGGCGGCGAAGTCGGTGCGCAGGATTTCACCGAAAGCGGTCTCGGCCGAGCCGGGTGGCGGACCGTAATTGTTGGCAAGGTCGAAATGCGTGATGCCGAGGTCGAAGGCCTTGCGCGCGATCGCCTGCTTGGTCCTGTGCGGCGTGTCGTTGCCGAAATTATGCCACAGGCCGAGCGAGATTGCCGGCAGCTTCAGGCCGGAGCGGCCACAGCGGTTGTAGACCATTTTCTCGTAGCGGTTTTCGGCGGGCGTATAGGGCATCGGAAAATCCTCAAATGGAAGCGAGCCAGGCTACTGCCATCGCGACAACGCGGGCGAGTCGGCTTTGCCCCTCACCTTTACCCTCTCCCCGCCGGAACGGGGAGAGGGTTGAGGTATCTGCCTACTTCTTCTTCGCCAAAAGGTCCTTGGCTTGCTTGACGCCGAGGGCTGCCGGCCGTTCGCAGGTGGTCTGCATGGCGACGAACTTGCCGGTTTCGCCGGAGCGCAACAGCCCGGTCATCACGTCGACGGCGTGCAGCGCCAGCTCCATCGAACAGCGATGCGGTCGGCCTTCCGCGATCGCCACTGCCATGTCGGCGAGGCCCGATGTGCGGTAGTTGGCCATCATGCCTTGCGAATGCATCTCGTTGGGCACGCCGAACGGATGCGGCCAGTTCGGCAGCTTCTTGACCGGCTTGGCCGCGTCGGTGAAGCGAACGTCACCACCGAAGAAGTTCGGGTCCGGCACGAACACCGTACCCGCCTCGCCATAGAGTTCCATCGGCGCGTGGCCGTGGGCCCAGACGTCCCAGCTGGTGTTGAGCGTTATAACGGCACCGTTCTCGAACTCCAGCAGCCCATGAATGGTCGTCGGCGTGTTGACCGGTATCTTTTCACCCGCGCGCGGCTTTGAACTGATCGTCCGCTCCTTGGCCGGCGTCGTCGCGAAGGCCGCGACCTGTTTCACCGGTCCGATCAGCTGGATCAGATTGGTGATGTAGTAAGGCCCGATATCGAGCACGGGACCGGCGCCCGGCTGGAAGAAGAAATCCGGATTGGGATGCCAATGCTCCATGCCGTGGCCCATGACATGGCAGGTACCGCTCGTGACCTTGCCAAGCTTGCCGGTGTCGATCAGGTTGCGCACCAGTTGGTGCGCGCCGCCGAGGAAAGTGTCTGGCGCCGAGCCGATCCGCAGGCCCTTTTTCTCCGCCCGCTTCTTAAGGTCGAGCCCTTCCTTGACCGACAGCACGAACGGCTTTTCCGAATAGACGTGCTTGCCGGCGTCGAGGATCTGCTTCGATACTTCGTAGTGCACCGCCGGGATGGTCAGGTTGACGATGATGTCGATGTCGTCGGCCTTGAGCAGGTCTTCGACGGTCTCGGCGCGCAGCTTGAACTCCTTCGCCCGCGCCTTGGCCGCCTCCATGTTGATGTCGGCGCAGGCACGCATTTCGATGCCGCGAAACAGCGGCGCCAGCGAAAAATACGCTTTCGAGATGTTGCCGCAGCCGATGACGCCGATGCCAAGTTTCTTTGCCATGCTGATTGCTCCTAATAGGTTTTGGCGGCTGCGATGGAGCGGCGGGCGAAACGCTCGATGTCGTTGGGGTTGTCCTGTTCCATGACATAGTATTGGGCAGCACTCTTGGCACGCAACACCTTGATCAGGCCGGCCCAGTCGATGGTGCCATGGCCGACATCCGACCAGCCATCCTCATCCAGCCCCTCGCCGGGCTTGGCCATGTCCTTGACGTGGACGGCGCTGATGCGCTTGCCGTGCTTTTCGATCCACGGCAACGGATCATCGCCGCCGCGCACCACCCAGGCAACGTCCATCTCCCAGCTGACATCGGGCGCGGATGACAGGATGTGGTCCTGCGGCACCGATCCGTCGGCAAGTTTCTTGAACTCGAAATCATGATTGTGCCAGGCAAAGCCGTAGCCGGCCTTTTTCGCGGCGTCGCCGACCTTGGCCAGGCGTTCGCCGAAGCCGCGCCAGCCGGCCACGTCGGATGGCCGCTGATCGGGCATCAGGAAGGGACAGATGAGCAGCGTGATACCGAGTGCGTCGGCAGTTCTGCGCACGCCGTCGAAATCGTTCTCGAGCGCATCGATCGAGAAATGCCCAGTCGGCATGGCAAGCCCGTTCTTGTCGAGCTCGGCGCGGAATGCCTTGGGGTCATCATAGACGCCGCCAAAACCTTCGACCTGGGCGTAGCCGAGCTTGCCGAGCATGGCGAGCACACCGTCCCAGGGTTGGAAATTGCGGGCGCTGTAAAGTTGGAATGACCAGTTCATCATCTCTGTCCGTTTTGCTTGGGGATTGTCGTATGAGGGTTGTTCTCAAAAGCTAGATGCGTGTGCCCGTTGCGGTGTCGAAAAGCGAAGCGCGCATCGGATCGAAGCCAAGCGTCACCGCCTCGTCATTCTTGGGCGTGCGTTCCGAGGTCACTCGGACGCTGAAATTCTGCTGGGCAAGCTTCAGCCAGACCAGCGTGTCGGAGCCCATGGGTTCGACCACCTCGACATTGGCGGCTATCG
>NZ_RZPQ01000277.1:0-437 GCF_003999135.1 Mesorhizobium sp. M7A.F.Ca.CA.004.06.1.1
CCTGAAGGCCGACGACGACGATCAGGTTCACGAAGGCGCCGAGCGCCAGATAGGTGTAGTAGGTCGGCGCGAAATTCAGGATCAGCAGCCCGACCACCAGCACCGGCACCGACGTTACCAGCCCACCGATCAGCGAGCGCGTCAGCGCAGCGCGGGATTGTGCGACAGCAGTAGACGGAGATGCGGTCTCTTCGATTGCCTGCGACAACGTCAAATCTCCTTGTCGCCGAGTTCGACCCGCTGGCCGAGCAGGCCTTCTGGCCGGTAGACAAGCAGCGCGACGATGATCCCGTAGGTGAGCGCGTCCTTGAAGCCTCCATACTCCTGCGGCAACGCAACCAGCAGGCCGACCTCGATGAAGCCGAGCAGCATGCCGCCGGCCGCAGCGCCCGCCAGCGAGCCGAAGCCGCCGATCACGCAGGCGACGAACGCCTTCA
>NZ_RZPQ01000277.1:447-6759 GCF_003999135.1 Mesorhizobium sp. M7A.F.Ca.CA.004.06.1.1
CCAGGCTGAAGCCGAGATCGGGCGAGACGCTGCCGCGCCGCGCGATGATGAAGACGGCGGCGATGCCGGCCAGTGCGCCGGAGACGGCGAAGGCCGTGGCGATCACCCGGTTCGCCTTGATACCCATCAGCCGCACCGTGGCGAAATCGCGCGACGCCGCGCGGATGGCGAGGCCGAGCGTCGAACGGTTGAGGAACAGCACCAAGGCGAGAATGGTCAGGCCCGAGACGATAAGCTCCATCACCTGCAGCGACGACACCGCAAAGGGGCCGAAGAACCACATCTGGTTCAGCCCGTTGAGGATCGAGACCGACTGCGGCTTTGGCGAGATCAGCAGCATGAACAGGTTCTGCACGACGATCGAGACGCCGAAGGCGGTCAGCAGCCCGGTCGTCGTCGGCGCATAGCGCACCGGCCGGAACGCCACCCGCTCGAAGGCGATGGCCGCAAGTGCGGCGGCAGCGACAGCAAGCAGCACCGCGACGATAGGCGAAGTCAGTCCGAGCGCCGCCGCCAGGAACACGCTGTAGGCGGAGACGCCGATGATCTCCCCATGCGCGAAATTGACCAGGCCCATGATCGAGAACACCACCGCGAGGCCGAGCGCGACCAGCGAATATTCCGCACCGAAAGCCAGCGCATTGAGAAGCTGCTGCAAGGCATAATCCATGTCGCCGCCTACCCGCCGATATAGAGGTTGAAGAGACCGTGTTCGTCGGCAAGGCTGGATGGCGGCCCGCTGTGGCGAAGCGTGCCGGCGCTGACGACATAGACGCGGTCGGCGAAGCGCAATGCCTGCCTGGCGTTCTGCTCGACCACCAGCAGCGTCAGCCCTTCCGCCTTCAGCTCGCCGATGAAATCGAAGATCTGCACGACGATCTTCGGCGCCAGTCCCAGCGACGGCTCGTCGAGCAGCAAAAGCTTCGGCCGCGACATCAGCGATCTGGCGATGGCCAACATCTGCTGCTCGCCACCCGATAGCGTGCCGGCCGCCTGCCCGTAGCGTTCGGAAAGCACCGGAAACAAGGCCAGGAAGCGCTCGATGTCCTGGCGCACGCCCTTGGGATCGCGCCGTATCGCCGCGCCAAGCCGAAGGTTCTCGCCGACCGTCAGATTGGCGAAGATGTGCCGGCCTTCGGGGGTGGAGGTCAGGCCGGCGCGAATGCGGTCCTCGGTGCGGACACGCGAAATGTCCTGGCCGTCGAGAACGACGCGGCCGGAAACCGGCGTGACCAGGCCGGTCAGCGCGTTGATGGTCGAGCTCTTGCCGGCGCCGTTGGGGCCGAGCAGGGCGACGAGTTCGCCCCGCCCGACCTTCAAGCTGAGGTCGCGCACCGCGCTCACCGCGCCGTAGCGGACGACCAGATTGTCGACGCTCAGCACGACGAGGTCTGCACCGAAGTCTCGATCCGTCATCGCTCGCTGCCCGTCAGTTCAGCGCCGGAACGAAGGTCGGCGGCGTGTCGGTGATCAGCACCCGCTTGCCGTTCGCAAACCCCATCACCGGCACGGCCTTGACCGGATAACCCTTCTTCTCGGCGAAGGATATGACCGGCGCCGTGGTGCCGGGATAGCCGCCCGGCGCGCGGATCGCCTCGCGCAAGGCGGCGGGCTCGACCGTGCCGGACTTCTTCGCCGCCTCGTAGCTGATCTGCACCATGTCGGCGCCAAGCGCGTCGAAGATGCCGTTGATCTTGTAGCCGTCGGCCTTGCACTGGGCCAGGAACTTGTCGATCGGGCTGTCGACGCCGGTCGCGCCATGGGTGGCGAACATCACCTTCTCCAGCGATGCCGGATCACCCACGGTGCCTTCCAGCGACTTGTCGTCGAAGGCATCGCAGCCGGCCACCCAACCGTCATAGCCATTGGCGCGCAGCTGGCGGATGAAAATGCCGACATCGGGCAGCACGCCGCAGATGTGGATGGCGTCCGGCTTCTGCGGCAACGCCTTGATGCTAGCGATCTGCGGCGACCAGTCTGATGTGCCCCAGGAATAGTTGAGCTTGGAGACGACCTTGCCGCCGAGATGCTCGAACACCTCGCCGAACCATTCCGGCAGCTTTTCGGAATAAGAGCCTGCATCGGGCGAGACCATCAGCGCCACGGTACGCGCGCCCTTGCCGTAGAGCGCATTGGCGGTCGCTGCCGCATTGATCGGATCCGGCACCGCGCCGGCAATGAAATTGTCGAGGCCGGCCTGCTGCATCTCAAGCTGCGTGTTCGGCGCCGAGAATACAGTGGCACCATAGGGCGCGGCGATCTGCGCTGTCGGGATCAGCGCATCCGGGAACGGCACGCCGGTGATGACCTGGGCGCCGGCATCGAGGAATTTCTGGCCGAGCGACACCGAAAGCTGCGGATCGGAGCGGTTGTCCTCGATCATCAGCTCGACCTTGGGATCGCCGGCGCCTGCGGCCTTGTTCAATTTGTCGGCCATGCAGCGCGCCCCTTCGGCCTCGCTGTAGGGTGCGTAGGTGCCGGTCATTGCCACCGCGAGCCCGATCTTCAGATCGGCGGCACCGGCATGCGTCACCTGCAAAAGCCCCGCCGCCACGACCGCGGCCCCCAAAATCATCTTCTCCATTTGACCCCTCCTTCTCCCTTGTTGTTGGCGCTTAGGGCGCCGTCACGATGTCTCGGACTGCCCGACATAAACCTCGATGACGCGCGGATCGCGCCACACCGCTTCGGTTTGCCCGGACGCGATCACCTGGCCCTGATCCATGACGCAGAGCCGGTCGCAAAGCCGGTTGATGAATCGCAAATCGTGATCGATGACGATGGTCGCGCAGCCGACATCCCTGCGAATGCCCTCGATCGCTACCGCCAATGTCTCGGACTCGCCTTCGTTGAGGCCGGCCGCCGGCTCGTCGAGCAGCAGCAACGATGGGCCCAACGCCAGCGCGCGGGCGATTTCGAGCCGACGCTGGCTGCCATAGGACAGCGTGCCGGCCGGAACGTCGGCGAAGCCATCCAGCTGATATTGCGCAAGCAGTTGATCGACGCCGATGCGTGCCGCCGCTTCCGGCCGAACCGCCTGGCAGGTGATATGGGCGACCTCGACATTCTGCCGGACGGTCAAATCCTTGAACAGCCGGATGGTCTGGAACGTACGCGCGACGCCGGCCCGCGCGCAATGCTCAGGACCGTGGCCGGTGATCTCCTTGCCCGCCAGCCTCACACTGCCGGTGTCCGGCTTGAGCACGCCGGAGATGGCGTTGACCAGAGTGGATTTGCCGGCGCCATTGGGGCCGATCAGGCCGAGGATTTCGCCGGCCTCGCAGGCCAGCGAGGCACTGCGCAACGCCTGCACGCCGCCAAAGGTCTTGCTGACTGCCTCAACCGACAGCATCGGTTCCATCTCCCATCCGGCCGATGGCTATTTCTCCTGTCGGCCGGTGAACAGGATGCTAGACCCCGGACTTTTCCATAACAAGTATTTTTTTCCATTTTAGAAAATATTCTTGAGAGGCCCCAAACTTTCGGGCCCGGATTCCAGTCAGGCCGGGATCAGACCCCGGCGCCGGCCGGCAGCCCGTCGCGCGGCACTGTGTTCGACATCAGCATGATCACCTGCTCTTCGCCCAGCGCGATATAGGCGTGCTGCATTTCGCCATCGAACAGGATGCTGTCGCCCGGCTGCAGCACGGTTGGATCATAATGGATCGTGTGCAGTTCCAGGCTGCCGCTCAGCACGTGGATGAACTCCTCGCCCGAATGGCTGCGCCAGCCACCGTTCTCCTCAAAACTCTTCGCGCGCAGCGTGACACGCCAGAAAATGTTGGTCTTGTCGCGAAAATCGCTGCACAGGACCTCGAATTCCATTGCGTTGCCCTGGTGCAGGATGCCGCTGCCGGCGCGCGTGATCGAGCGCCGCGCCTGCATGCCCGGCTTCGGGCTGAACAGGAAGGAGGCCACCGGCACATGCAGCACGCCGGCGATCATCAGTGCGACGTCGACCGTCAGCCGGGCTTTGCCGTTCTCCAGTTTCGACAATTGCGAAACCGAAAGGCCGGAGCGTTCGCTGAGATCGCGCAGCGTGATGTTCCGCTCCTTGCGCGCATCGCGGATCTTGCTACCCACATTGCCCTGCATCACCCGCGCCCTTGGCTGTCGTGTTTCCAATTCGACAAGCTCTAGCGGCGCGCCTCGGGGGCGTCCAGCCTTTAGACGGCTACGGCTGGTTTCGGCCATAACGACATCGCAACGGTGGCAAATACGGTTTCTAGCGTGCGGCTGACGAGCTCGAATGTTTCCGGATCGGAAAGCAGGTCGTTGCGGACTTCGAGATAAAGGCAAGGCCTGCCCTGCTCCAACCCGTGCCGGTTCAGCGTGTAGCCAACTGCCTGACGCCAGTCATACGGCTCGTTGTCGCCGATCCTCAACCCGGCCTCGGCGCCCCGCGCGCCAAGCGTTTTCAACACCGAGGTGACGAAGGGGGACTGCTCCCGCCACAGGACGCCGATGTCGACATTGCGCCTGACGCCGCCCATCACCGGGGTGAAGGAATGCACCGAGATCAGCGCCTGCCGGCCAGCCGCGGCGTCGATAACAGCCTGTTCGACCGGCGCCCAGGCGATCATCTTGCGCAGCCTGACATCGACTGCATCGGGCGCGAGATTGCCAGGCACCGGAATGCCGCCGAGATCCGGGCGCATGAAGTCCCATTCGCCGGCAGGCCGGTTGTAGTCGAGGAACAGCCGCGAATAATGCGCGACCACGGCCGGCGCCCGCAATGTCTGCGACAGCCGGCGCGTCAAGGCATCGATGCCGATGTCGACGGCGAAATGCGTGCCGAGATAGGGTGCTGCGAGGCCAAGGTCATGCCATGGCGCGGGCACCAGATTGCCCGCATGTTCGGCGATCAGCAGATAGGGGCTCGCCGCCTCGATCCGCAGCCGCTCGACACTGGCGGCGGCCAGCGCGGCGACTGCTCTCTCATCAAGCTCTGCAAGGCTCGCGGCGCTCACCGGGCCGTCCTCCGGATCAGCCGATGACGGAGCGGACATGATAGGCCTTGGCCGCTGTCGCCTCCGCCAGGCCGGCGCGGCCATTGGTGCGGCCGAGGCCGGAATTCTTGATGCCGCCCCAGGGTAGATGCAGGTCGGCGTGGTCGCAGCGATTGAGATAGACGGTACCGGCCTCGACCTCGTCGAGCAGCGCCACGCCGCGCTCGATATCTGTGGTCCAGATCGAGGCGCTGAGGCCGAAATCGCTGTCGTTCATCAGGCCGATCGCCTCGTCATCGCTGCCGACGGACTGGATGCAGGCCACCGGCCCGAACAGTTCGTCGCGCATGATCCGCATGCTGTGATCGACACCCACCAGCACTTCCGGCGCGACATAGGCGGCGCCAAGACCAGAGGCCTTGAGCGTTCCGTCTCGCGGCATCAGGCGCCGGGCTCCTGCCCGGACCGCCTGTTCGGCGAGATCGCGGATCGTGTCGGCGGCACTCGCCCGCACCACCGGGCCGACCATCGGCTTTTCGCCGATGGGATGGCCGATGGTCCATTTCGCCGTTTCGGCAACCAGCGCTTCGACGAAGCGGTCATGGATCGCCTGGTCGACATAGATGCGCTCGACCGAACAGCAGGACTGGCCGGCATTGGAATAGGTGCCCTCGGCGATCTGCGGGATCGTGGCTTCGAGATCGGCATCGGCGCGGATATAGGTCGGATCCTTGCCGCCGAGTTCGAGATGCACCTGTGTGAAGGTGCCGGCGGCGGCGGCATGGACGCTCCGGCCGCCATTGACCGAACCGATGAAATTCACCGCGTTGAAGGCGCCGGACGCAATCAGCTTCTCGGCATCGGCATGGTCGAGATGCAAGCTCTGGAAGACGCCCTCGGGGCCGCCGGCGGCACGGAAGGCCTCTTCCGCCAGTTCGGCAATCAGCGGCGTCTGCGGCGAATGCTTGAAGATCACCACATTGCCGGCCGCGAGCGGCGACGTCACGAGATAGCCGAGCATGGCGGTGGGATAGTTCCAGGCGCAGATCGACAGATGCAGGCCGCCCGCCACCGGCTTGGCATAGCGGCGGATGTTGTCATCCGAAGGATACGGCACATTGGCCAGGGTTTCCGGTGCGATGTCGGCAAGCAATTGTCCGACCAGCGCCAGGCGAGGCGTCTCGTCGGCCTGCCATAGCGGCCGGCCGATCTGCCAGGCCACCATCTCGGCCAGCGGCGTTGCCCGCGCCTTCATCTCCTCACCAAAGCGCAGCAGGATCGCCAGTCTGTCGGCCAGCGGCGTCCGCCGCCAGGACGGCAGGGCGGCACGCGCGCGGGTGAGCGCTGCCCCGATGGCGGAACC
>NZ_RZPQ01000278.1:0-6732 GCF_003999135.1 Mesorhizobium sp. M7A.F.Ca.CA.004.06.1.1
GAGGCGATCATTCACCCATTGGTGCGCGCCGACGCCGATGCCTTCCTGGCCAAGCATCGTAACGCGAGCGAATCGATCGCGGTGCTCGACATTCCCCTGCTGTTCGAAACCGGCGGCCGCAACCGCGTCGACAAGGTCGTCGTCGTCACCGCCCCGGCCGAGACCCAGCGCGAACGCGTGCTGGCGCGGCCGGGCATGACGGAAGAAAAACTGGCATCGATCCTGGCCAAGCAGGTGCCGGACGCGGAAAAACGCCGCCAGGCCGATTTCGTCGTCGACACCGGGCGGGGATTGGACGCTGCGCGTGTTCAAGTGAACGCGATCATTGCGGAGCTAATTGGGCGCGGCGGACCGCGCCACTGACACTGGCTGCTGTCTGTCAACGTCGGCGCCGCCCCTCATCTGCCTGCCGGCATCTTCTCCCCGTATAGTGACGGAGAGAAGGACGCTGTCGCAAAGGATTTCGCCAATCTCCAAGGTTCGGAAAGGGAGCCGAGGTTGCGGCCAGCCCCTTCTCCCCGTCACTATACGGGGAGAAGGGCCCGGCAGGGCGATGAGGGGCAGCGCAAACCTGTAGTGATTGCCTTGATCAGCTTCGTTTCCCATTGCCATTTTGTTCCGGTCTCACGATTCTGCTCCTTTGGAGCGACTGATTCGATGCGTGAAATCATCTTCGACACGGAAACCACCGGCCTCGATTCGCGCGACGACCGCGTCATCGAGTTGGGCGGCGTCGAGCTGGTCAACCGCTTCCCGACCGGCAGGACCTTCCACCACTACATCAACCCGCAAGGCCGCGCGATCCACGCCGAGGCGCAGGCGGTGCACGGCATCAGCGCGGCGGACCTCGCGGGCAAGCCGACCTTTGCCGAGATTGCGCAGGAGTGGCTGGACTTCACCGACGGCGCCAAGCTGGTCGCCCACAACGCAACCTTCGACGTCGGCTTCCTCAACGTTGAATTCGGCCGGCTGGGTCACCCGGTCATAGACAATGGTTTTGTCGTCGACACGCTGGCGCTGGCGCGCCGCAAGCACCCGATGGGCCCCAACTCGCTCGATGCGCTCTGCCGGCGCTACGGCATCGACAACACCAAGCGCACCAAGCACGGCGCCCTGCTCGATTCCGAATTGCTGGCCGAGGTCTATATCGAGCTGATCGGCGGCAAGCAGGCGGCACTCATCCTCGACAGCGCCACCGCGCCGGCGCAAGGCGAGAATGTCCGCCAGATCGAAATCATCATCAGCCAGCGCCCGGCACCCCTGCCGCCGCGTGTCACCGAAGCCGAACGCGCCGCGCACACCGGCATGGTCGGGACGCTTGGCGAAAAGGCGCTGTGGCTGAAGGTTGCGGCTGGCTGAGCAACTACTGACCGAAACCCTCGCGTCTTCGTCATCCTAGGGCGGAGCAGGAGCGAAGCGACGTTGCGGAGACCCTAGGATCCATGCAGTGACAGTGGTGCAGTGGCTCCGGCGGTGCAAAAAACCGAACGCCTACCACCCCGTCCCGCGAATCAGCTCGAACCATTCCGGATTGGCCTTTTCAATTAGATCTTCCGTTGGCGCGGCCAGCGTTTCAGCGACTTCTCGCGCTGGATGGCATCGGTGATATCGAAAAATTCTTCGTACCAGACCAGCCGCTGAACACCGTAGCGGCTGGTGAAGCGCGAGCCCTCACCGGATTTGTGCTCCGGCATGCGGCGACCGAGATCGTTGGTGACACCGATATAGATGGTGCCGGCCTTCTGGCTCGCAGTCATGTAGACATAGCCGGTCATCGTTTTAGCGTAGCGAGCATAGGCGCGGGGGCAAGCGCCATTCTGATCCGTTGCATTCTAAGGCGCACGTCACGGCATGGATCCTAGGGTCTGCGCTGCGTCGCTTCGCTCCTTGCTTCGCCCTAGGATGACGAAGACGGGAGGGCTAGGCCATTCGAAGGGCGCCGGCGCCTCAGCTATCTCTCCAGCACCTCAAACAGAAAACCCGGCGCGAGGCCGGGTTCTCAGAAAACAACAGCGATGGCAGCCGAGCTCAGCTCACCTTGACCTTGGACGCCTCGTCCTCGGCCAGCTTCTGCTGGAACATCTGTGCGAAGTCGATGGGGTCGAGCATCAGCGGCGGGAAGCCGCCATTGCGGGTTGCCTCGGCGATGATCTGGCGGGCGAACGGGAACAAAAGGCGCGGGCATTCGATGAACAGGATCGGCAGCATGTGCTCCTGCGGAAAACCTGCGATGGCGAACACGCCGCCATAGACCAACTCGACATTGAACAGCACTTCCTGGTCGAAGGACGCCTTGGCGTTCAGCGTCAGATTGACGTCGAACTGCTTGTCGGAGAGCGGGTTGGCGTTGACGTTGACGTTGATGGCGATGCCCGGCGCCTTGTCGCGACCGCGCAGCGAATTGGGCGCGCCGGGGCTTTCGAAGGACAGGTCCTTCACATATTGCGCCAGAACGTTGAGCGACGGCTGCGCCGCATTGCCGTTTCCGTTGGCTGCGCCGACCGGCGCGTCATCTTTGCTGGCCATAAGCCTTGTCCTCTTGCCTGGGCAGCGTCGCTGACCGAATTGAAATCGGGCGTTCGCTACCATGGCGGGGATGACAAGACAAGGTTTGCCGCCTTGCTTCCGGGCTGCGGGATGGAGATGGGACGGCGCCCTAATCGTCCTTCAGGCGGCGCCACGGCGAGTTGTGATCCGGTCCGCGCTTCAGATCGTCTTCGCGCGAATAGTCGCCGTCTTCGAGGTCGATGACCCTGTCGCGCCGGCCACGAAAACCGCCGGTCGAGAAATCGGTGGCGACGACAATGCGGCCCTTGAACCGGCTCCAGGCAAAATCGCGCAATGGCGGCAGGAACAGCAGCAGGCCGATGATGTCTGATATGAAGCCGGGGATGATCAGGAGGATCGCCGCAACCACGATCATGGCGCCGTGCGCAAGATGGCGGCTGGGGTTCTGGCCGGCGGCCATCTCGGTGCGGATGCGGGCCATCACACCAAAGCCCTGGTATCGGAGCAAAAGCACGCCGGCGATGCTCGAGGCCAGCACGAGGCCGACCGTCGCCAGCGCGCCGACCTCGCGGCCGACGATGACGAAACCGGCGATTTCCAGCAGCGGAAGCGCGAGGAGAAAGAAGGGAAGCAGCGAAATGCGCAAGTCTTGCCAACCTTTTTCGATTGTTATGATCGTTTCGATTGTTTTGGCCGCCAGCGAGCAATCGCCGCTGGCACTGAGGCTGTTAGATAGGTATGCCTGCCTTTGATTTGAATGATTGCGCCTTGCGTTCTATATGCTTTGAATGTTGAACGCTATGCGACCGTGGCCATTGGGCCTGACGGTCCGGCCACAGGGCAGGGATTGATTGGCGGAAGATATGGGATTCTTCGACTTCGGCACGATTTTCTTCCTGATTGCGGCGGTGGTCATCTTTTTCCAGCTGCGCAATGTGCTGGGCCGCCGCACCGGCAGCGAACGGCCGCCCTTCGATCCCTATTCGGCGGCTCGCACCGGCGACAAGGATGCCGCCCAGAAATCCGAAAACGTCGTCTCGCTGCCGCGCAAGCGCGCGCCAGGCGAGCCGGCTCCCGACACCTATGCCGCGATCGACGCTTTCGCCAAGCCCGACACCGACCTCAACAAGGGCCTGCGCACGATCAAGGACAATGATCCGTCCTTCGAGCCGAAGGGTTTCGTCGACGGCGCCAAGATGGCTTACGAGATGATCGTCATGGCCTATGCCGACGGCGATCGCAAAACGCTGAAGAACCTGTTGTCGCGCGAGGTCTATGACGGTTTTGTCGCCGCCATCGGCGAGCGCGAGGCCAAGGCGGAAAAGATCCAGTCCTCCTTCGTCGGCATCGACAAGGCCGACATCGTCTCGGCCGAGATGAAGGGCGGCGAGGCGCATGTCACGCTGCGCATCATCAGCGAGCTGATTTCGGCGACCCGCGACAAGGCAGGCGCGGTCATCGACGGCGACCCGGAAACCGTCGCCGAGGTCAAGGATGTCTGGACCTTCGCCCGCGACACGCGCTCGCGCGATCCGAACTGGAAGCTCGTCGCCACCGAGGAAGAAGACTAGTTCGGAAACACGCGGCGAGGCTCCGGTGTCGCTATCGCCTCTTTTTGTCGAGAAAGCCTTTGGCGACCTGCCCGGCTGGGACGATGACGACCATCTGGCGGCCTTCGCCGCCTTTCGCCGCTCGGCCTTCCATGTGCTGACCAAACCCTATCGCAGCGGTGCGCTCGGCGTCGACTTCCAAGCTTTTGCCGATGCCTACGCGGAGGCGCGGACCGTTTCGCCGGCGAATCGGTCGCCGGTTTTGGCCCGCGGGGAAGCCCGCGCCTTCTTCGAGCGCCATTTTGCCCCGGCGCTTGTCCCTGCCGAACATGGCGGCGCCGGGCTCGTCACCGGCTTCTATGAACCGCAAGTCGAGGCGTCACCGGTGCGCACGGACCGATTTTCGGTGCCGTTGCTGTCGCGCCCGGCCGATCTCGTCGATATCGACGACGGAAACCGGCCGCCCGGCCTGGATCCCTACCTCGCTTTCGCGCGCCAGACGCCGAACGGGCCGGTCGAGTATCCCGACCGTGGCGAGATCGAGCGCGGCGCGCTCGACGGCAAGGGCCTGGAAATCGCCTGGCTGGCCGACAAGGTCGATGCCTTCTTCATTCACGTGCAAGGTGCCGCACGCCTCGCCATGACCGACGGCCGGCTTGTCCGCGTCACCTATGCCGCCAAATCCGGCCAGCGCTTCACCGGGCCCGGCAAGATCCTGAGCGAGATTGGCGAGATCCCGCTGGCGGAGGTGACGATGCAGTCGATCCGCGCCTGGTTCAAGGCGCATCCGGACCGCGTCGACGAGATACTGCGTCAGAACCGCTCCTACATCTTCTTTCGCGAGGCCGATGTCGAGGACGCAACCCTTGGCCCGATCGCCGCCGCCAAGGTGCCGCTGACGCCGGGCCGCTCGATCGCCGTCGACCGCCTGCTGCATACATTCGGCACGCCCTTTTACATCGACGCGCCGACGCTCACTGCTTTCGACGCAAAACCGTTCCGCCGCCTGATGATCGCGCAGGACACCGGCTCCGCCATCACCGGACCGGCGCGGGGCGACCTGTTCGCCGGATCGGGCGATGCCGCGGGCGAGATCGCCGGCGTGATCCGCAATGCCGCGGATTTTTATGCGCTGGTGCCGCGCGCGCTCGTTGCGGGTGCGGTCCGATGACCCGGCGCCCGGACAAGCTCAGCGAGGATGACCGGGTTCTGTGGAACCTGGTGGCGCGCACGGCCAAGCCGCTGAAGGGCAAATTTGCCGTCGACATCCCCGACATTGCCGCCGAGGCCAGGCCAAATCAGCCGCAGCCGGCGCTGGCCTCTGCCAACGCCGCAGGGACCGCAAAGCCGAAGGCTCAGCAAGTCACGCACCGCCTCGACGAGCCGACGCTGGACAAATTATCGAAAGGCCGGCTGCCGATCGAGGGCCGTGTCGACCTGCACGGCATGACCCAGGACGAGGCTTATTCGCTGCTGTTTTCGTTCCTGCACCGGGCGCATGCCGGCGGCGTCCGCTATGTCCTGGTCATCACCGGCAAGGGCTCGTCCTCCGGCGGCGATGGGGTGTTGCGTCGCGCCGTGCCGGCCTGGCTGTCGACGCCCGCCTTCCGGCCGCTCGTCTCCAGCCACGACCATGCCGCCCGCAACCATGGCGGTTCGGGTGCGCTCTATATCCGCCTGCGGCGGGCGCGCCTGTGAGGAGTTCTATCATGAGGGCGGGGACATGACCCCGTTCGGAGAGAAGCTGCGCACGCTACGAGGCGAACGCGGTGTCCGCCAGAAGGACATGGCGGCGGCGATCGGCGTCAGCGCCGCCTACCTGTCGGCGCTCGAACATGGCAGGCGCGGTGCCCCGACCTGGACGCTGATCCAGAAGATCATCGGCTATTTCAACATCATCTGGGACGATGCCGAGGAACTGGCGCGGCTGGCCGAGGCCTCGCACCCGCGTGTAAAAATCGACACGTCGGGTCTTTCCCCCGCTGCCACCGAGCTTGCCAATCTGCTGGCCGAAAACATCGAGAAACTCGACGAGGCCGAGCTTCGCCGCATCACTGCATTGATCCGCGCGGCGTTGAACCAGCGGCCGTAGCCGACGATCCGAGCGTGATGCAGGTTCGCCTGCCTCAGCAGGAAACTGCCCGCCGGCGGACCGCCAGCGGGCACAGTGGTGAGATCATTTCTTGCCGGCCGTGCCGCCATTTCCGCCCCGGCCGTGATCGCCATTGCCGCCATGGCCATTGTTTCCACCCCCCAGGCAGCCCGACGCCCCGGCATCACCGCAACAGCGGCCGGCCCAGAGGTCGTTGAGGTTGGTTTTGGAACAGCTGGTGGTCTGCTCGGCCATGGCGGATCCGGCCATGCTCGACACCGCGAGAGCGGCAAGAAGGGTGTTTCGCAGAAAAGCAGTCATCTGAAGTCTCCATGGTTGGTTTCGGTTCACGGCTGTGTGTCGCTGGCCGAAGCGAAATGGTTCACGGAGAAATGCGAAAATTCATTGGGGGGCGGTCGCGGTGGGAAATATTGGCAGACGTCGCGCTGCCCCTCATCCGCCTGCCGGCACCTTCTCCCCGTATAGTGACGGGGAGAAGGTGCAGCCGCGCGGTTGGCGCTTACGACGTTGATGATTGGCGAAAGCGACGATGAAGGCGTCTTTCTCCCCGTCCCTATACGG
>NZ_RZPQ01000279.1:0-6731 GCF_003999135.1 Mesorhizobium sp. M7A.F.Ca.CA.004.06.1.1
CGTCGTAGCCCTGCAGGATCAGGTTCTCGATCTGGCTGGCCTGTTCGGTCACCGAATTGTTCGAGCTGACGACGGCTGTTGCGGCGATCTGCTTGTCGGCCACGGCCTTGGCGCCCATTTCCTCGAAGCTCTTGATCATCACCTGGCGGAAGGAATTGCCGGCGTAGGAATTGCTGAAGGCGATCTTCTTGGCCGAAGTGTCGCCCTTGGCGACGCCTTCATCGGCGCGCGCGTCCAGCGCTGCAAAGCTGGTGCAGCCGAGCATGGCTGCAATGAATAAGGCTGTGGTCCTGCTCATTGTTGTTCTCCTCCGGTTGAAAGTCATAGCGTCCTCCCGCCGATCCTTTCGAACGAAAAATCTCAGCCCAGCCCGAGATCAGGCACGGCATCGTTCAAATGGTCGGCGAAATTCGTGTTGGGCAGCAGCGGATACCAGCCCGGACGGCCGGGATCGCGGTCGTAGGCATAGCCGCCCAGCGAGCGATAGAGCTCGGCATAGGTGGCGAGTTTGTCACGATCGAGCTCGACACCGAGGCCCGGTGCCTCCGGCACCGCGATCGCACCATTCTCGTAGGGCATCTTGCCGCCGATGATGATGTCGTCGGCAAGGTGGTGATAATGCGCGTCGGCGGTGAAGACCAGGTTGGGCAGCACAGCGCCAAGATGCAGCATGGTGGCGAGCTGGATGCCGAGTTCGCCAGAGGAATGCACCGCAATACCGAGACCGAACGTGTCGCAGATCTGCGCGGCGCGCACGCAGGCGCGGATGCCGCCCCAGAAGGTGGTGTCGAGCAGGATCACGTCAACCGCAGGGTCGCGCACATTGGTGGCGAGCTGTTCGAAATCGATGACGATGGTGTTGGTGGCCAGCGGGATGGAGAGCTTCTCGCGCAAGCGGCGCATGCCGGCAAGGCCCCAGGTCGGATCCTCGAAATAGTCGTTCCTGAGATCGGAAATGGCTTGGCCGAAACGCAGCGCCTCTTCGACCGACAGGGCGGCGTTCGGATCGTAGCGCAGCGTGTCGGCAGGAAATTCGGCGGCGAGCGCCCTGAAACACTCCAGCTCATAGTCGGGGTGAAACACGCCGGCCTTGAGCTTGTGGGCGTGAAAACCATGTTCGGCCTTGAGCGCGCGGGCATGCTCGAGCAATTGATCGATGGTGCGGACCTCTCCCTTGCCGCTGCGGCGGTCGGCATAACGGAAGAACAGATAGGAGGCGAAGCCGATCCGGTCGCGCACGCGCCCGCCAAGCAATTGGTAGACCGGCACGCCGAGCTTCTTGCCGATAATGTCGAGACAGGCGAATTCCAGCGCTGCGTGGAGCTGCGTGCGATTGTTGTAGAGCGACGCCGTCGGATTGCAGATGGCATAGCGCATCCGGTTGAGATCGAAAGGGTCATGGCCGACCAGGTAGGATTTCAGCCCGGCGAAAGCGAGTTCGGCGCCGGCGCCGCCACCGCCCATCTCGCCGAGCCCAACAATGCCTTCGTCGGTTTCGACCTCGACCACGGTGCGGACAAAGCGTCCCCAATGCGTACCGTTGCTGTGCCGCAATGCTGCTTCCAGCGGAACGGTGATGGTGGTCGCCTTGATGTCCGTGATCTTCATGCCGGCTCCTCTCCCCCTAGCCTGCCGGCGTCATACACACTACCATGGTAGTATGTCAATACAGCGTCAATCCTGCTTGCCGCTTGAGTTGGGACGTGCGTGGTGTCATGACCGGAGCAGTGCAGCGCCATTCACAGCAACGGATTCGTCATGGGGACCAAGCTTTCGGGGGCGACCAGGTTTTCAGGCAATGCTGCCAGGCTGAAGAACGCCGGTCAGCGCGACCCCTCGCGGGTGCTGGAGCCGGTCAACAATCGCATGCCGATCTCGCCGCAGATCTACGAGCGCCTGCGCCGCGCCATCACGACGCTGGCGATGTTGCCGTCGGAGGCGCTCAGCGAACAGGACCTCGCCCAGCAGCTCGGTGTCAGCCGTACACCGGTGCGCGAGGCGCTGATCCGGCTTGCCGATGAAGGGCTGATCGACATCCTGCCGCAACGCGGCAGCTTCGTCGCGCCGATCCGCCTGAGTGACGTCGAGGAAGCGCAGTTCATTCGCGAGGCACTCGAAGTCTCCGTCGTGCAGAAGCTGGCCGGCCACGGTTCGAGCGCCTTCATCGCGGCAGGCAGGGTGAACCTTGCCCAGCAGGCCAAGGCAGTGGCCGAGGGCGACCGCGAGCTTTTTCTCGAGCTCGACGAGGGCTTCCATCGCAGCCTTTGCGAAGAGGCCGGCCTGCCCAAGAGCTGGCGGGTGATCCAGGTGGTCAAGCTGCAGATGGACCGTGTGCGCTATCTGAGCCTGCCAGAGCCCGGCCACCTCGAAACGCTGCTCGCTCAGCATGTGGCGATCTTCGAGGCCGTGGAGACCGGCGAGGCAAAGCAGGCAGGCGCGCGTATGGCGGCGCATTTGCGCGAAGTGCTTCGCACGGTTCAACGGCTCAACGTGGCCCGCCCGGACCTCTTTGGCCAATGATCCGTCGACCGCTCATTGTGCCATTGGGTGAAGAGCAGACGCCTCGGACGTGCTGCCACATTCTTAATGAGGGATTCCTGCGCGCCAAGGCCTGATGCGCGTATGCTACGGGCGCTTCGCTTGCCTGGCGTCAGCCGCCGAAGCGCGGTTCCGCAACGCCTTTGATGCCAAGGCCCGTGATGGCGAACAGGCTACCGCGCAAAACGCCGTCGCCGGGAAAACGGGGTAGCGGCGGCTTGGCCATCGAGGTGACGTAGAGGGTGTCGAGCTTCGGTCCGCCGAACATGACGCTGGTGATCTTCTTGACCGGCATGTCGATGATGCGATCGATGCTGCCATCGGGGGCGTAGCGGATCAGTCGGCCGTCATAGACCAGCGCATTCCACAGATAGCCCTCGGCATCGACGGTCGAGCCGTCCGCCGCACCGCCCCGGCTCGTGTCGACGCGCACGAAGGTACGCCTGTTGGTGGCGACACCGGTGGCGATGTCGTAGTCGTAGGCCCATATCTCGCCGGTCCAGGTGTCGGCGAAATAGAAGGTGCGGTCGTCGGGGCTCCAGCATGGACCGTTGGAACAGATGATGCCGGAATCGATCCGGGTGACGGAGAAATCCGGATCGAGCCGGTAGAGCCCGCCGGACGGCCCCTCTTCCATCGTGTCCATGGAGCCAGCGAAGAAGCGGCCGCGCCGGTCAACCTTGCCGTCGTTGAGCCGGTTCATCGGCTTGTCCGGCTCGGGATCGTGGATCAGCGTCACATCGCCGGAGGCGAAATCGAGCAGATGGAAACCGCGCTGCAGCGACACCACGGCGCCGCTACCGTCCTTGCGCAGCGCCATCGAGCCGATCTTCATCGGCACATCCCATGACCGGATCTCGCGTCCGTCGGCGGTCGCCCGAAACACGCGCCCGTCGAAGCTGTCGATCCAGTAGAGTCGTTCCTGTTCGACGTCCCACAGCGGTCCTTCGCCCAGCGTGGTCTTCACGTCCACCACGACTTCGATCTTCATGCCGTCCTCCTCCGTTTTTGCGTCTCGCGGCGATTGTTCGGGCCGCCTCAGAAAGCGACCTTGTCGCCGCCTTTCAATGACAGGATTTCGCGTGCCTCGTCGGGCGTCGCCACCTCCATGCCGAGCCCTTCGATGATCTTGCGGGCCAGCAAGACCTGCTCGGCGTTCGATTTGGCAAGCTTGCCCTTGCCTGCCCACAGACTGTCCTCCAGCCCGACTCGGATGTTGCCGCCAAGCGCTGCCGATTGCGCGGCTATGCGCAGCTGGCTGGCGCCAGCGCCGAGAACCGACCAGCGGAACTGGTCGCCGAACAGCCGGTCGGCAGTGCGCTTCATATGGGCGACGTCTTCGGGATGGGTGCCGATGCCGCCGAGCAGTCCGAACACCGACTGCACGAAGAAAGGCGGCTTCACCAGCCCGCGGTCGGCGAAGTGCGAGAGGTTGTAGAGATGGGCGATGTCGTAGCACTCGAACTCGAAGCGCGTGCCGTTGTCGTAGCAGGTCGCCAGGATGTACTCGATGTCCTTGAACGAGTTGCGAAAGACGAGGTCGCGGGTCGCTTCCAGATGCGGCTTTTCCCAGTCGAATTTGAAGGTCTCGTATTTGTCGGCGAGGTGATAGAGCCCGAAATTGATCGAGCCCATATTGAGCGAGGCGACTTCCGGTTTGAACTGGGCGGCCGGGCGCACGCGCTCCTCGACCTTCATGTACGGGCTGCCACCGGTGGTGATGTTGATGGCGGCGTTGGTGCCTTGCTTGACGCGCGGCAGGAAGCGAGCGAAGGCCTCCGGCGTCTGGTCGGGCTTGCCGGTTTCCGGATCGCGCGCATGCAGATGCAGGATTGCGGCACCGGCTTCGGCAGCCGCGATCGCCTCCGAGGCGATCTGGTCTGGCGTGATCGGCAGATAAGGCGACATCGTCGGCGTGTGGATGGCACCTGTCACCGCGCAGGTGATGATGACCTTGCCCTTGGTCTGTGCAGGCCCCGGCTTGCGGCTGGTTTGCGTCATTCTCCGAACTCCTGATCCGATTTTCTCTTGTGGGCGGCGAGCGCCATGAGCCGGCGGTCACGCCACACCTGCCGGTCGCCCAGGCTTTGCTGTGGCAGTCGCTTGCGGCGATCAGCCTCGACCGTGTCGATGACCTTGCCGGCCCAGTCGACGCGTCGCTGCGTCTGGGGAAAGATGTTGGAATAGATGCCCTGATAACGCTCGACATAGTCGCGCACGCCGCCAGGCGCATTGAGATCGATGGTCTCGAATGGACCCATGAACGACCAGCGCAGCGCCAGCCCGTCGCGGATGCCGATGTCGACATCCTCGACACTGGCGTAGCCGTCGGCGACAAGCCGGAAAGCCTCCTCCAGCAATGCGCCTTGCAGGCGGTTCATGATGAAGCCGTCGAGTTCGCGGTTCATCACCAGGGGCGCATGACCGGCGTCGATGAGGAAGGCGCGGGTTGTCTCGACCGTCTCGGCGGACGTCCATGGCGCCGGCACGATTTCGGCCGCCGGAATGAGATAGGGCGGGTTGATCGGATGCACGACCAGGCAGCGCTGCCGCCCTTGCAGATGGTCGGTGAATTTCGACGGCAACAGCGCCGAGGTGGAACTGGCGATGACTGTTTGCGGATCGGCAAGGCTGTCGATCAGCGAGAACACCTCCCGCTTCACCTCGAGGTTTTCAGGCGTGTTCTCCTGGATATGGACCGCACCAGCCAGCGCCTCTGCCAGCTCGGCGACAATGGTGATCCGGCCGAGCACGGCGTCGACCGCCTGTCCCCGCAACAGGTCGTTCCGGGCGAGATCACCGAGCACGCCGGCAATGTAGTCGCGGGCGCCACCCGTGGCAGTGGGCAACTGGTCCCACATCCGCACATCATGGCCGGCGCGGGCAAAGCTGATTGCCCAGGCCCGCCCGATGAACCCGCTTCCGACAATTGCGACATTGGCCATGGATAGGCTCCTCAAAGTGTTTCGACATTGCCGTCGACGCCGAGCGACTGGCCGGAAATGTTGATCCCCGCATCGGAGAGCAGGAAGGCGACCATCGACGCCACATCATAGGGGCTGGTCATGCGGCGCAGCGAGATGTTTTGGAGATAACGATCCGTCATCTCTTCGTGGCTGATGCCGACCTGCTTGGCGCGCGCCGAGATAACACCTTCGATGCGGGGCCCCTCGATGATGCCGGGCAGGATGGCGTTGACCCTGATGGCGTGCGGTCCGAGCTCCTTGGCGAGACTCTGCGTGAAACCGATGACACCGAACTTGGCCGCCGAATAGGGTGTGCGGAAGGCGTAGCCATGGCGGCCGGCGGCAGACGACATCGAGACGATCGAACCACCGCCCGCCGCCTTGATCAGCGGCACGGCGCGCCGAGCGCACAGGAACTGGCCGGTCAGGCAGATGTCGATGCAGCGCCGCCAGTCGGAAGGGTCGATCTCGTCGACACCGCCTGTCGGCCCGGCAATGCCGGCATTGTTGATCAACGCATCGAGCCCGCCGAGTTTTTTCTCGACCGCCTCGAACAGGCGGTCGACATCCTCGTCGCGCGAGACATCGGCCTTGACCGCAGCGACAAGGTCGATCTTGCCGGGAGCAGCGGCCAACGCCTCGTCGGAAACATCGCAGACGACGATGCGAGCGCCGAGGCGTGACAGCGTGTCGGCTATGGCAAACCCGATGCCGCCGGCGCCCGCCGTGACCAGCACGCGCTGGCCTTTCAGCCCGGTCAAAAATTCGTCCGCCGATGCCGGCGCCCTTGTGCTCATGGTCCTGTCCTTCTCATTGCAGCCGCCGTTCGCGCAGCGCCATGACGGCGCCCAGAACGACCAGTCCGTAAAGAATTGCCCTCGTGGCATAGGGAAGCGTGGTGCCGGCGAGCAGCATCTGCAGTGCGGTCAGCAACAACACGCCGCCGAGCATGCCGAGATAGTGGCCGCGTCCGCCGGTGATCAGCGCGCCGCCGACCACCACCACAGCGATCGACGGCAACAGGTAGTCGTCGCCCATGCCAAGGCTTGCCTGACCCGAAAAGCCGGTCAGCATGATGCCGACAACAGCCGCGCAGACGGCCGAAAGCATATAGACCAGGATCAGCGTGCGCTCGACGCCGATGCCCGACAAGCGCGCCGCGCGTAGCCCATTGCCGATGCCGTAGACGCGTCGTCCGAACGGGGTGCGGCCAAGCAGCAGTACCGC
>NZ_RZPQ01000027.1:0-19403 GCF_003999135.1 Mesorhizobium sp. M7A.F.Ca.CA.004.06.1.1
TCGCAGGAGCATGTGCTAAAAATATCGGTGCTGCCGACCTTTGCGGCACGCTGGCTGTTTCCGCGCCTGCCGCTGTTCCAGCAGCAATATCCCGATATCGTGATGCGGGTCTCGACCTCCTACGCTACGCATGAGTTCACGGCCTCGGAATTCGATCTCGAAATCCGTTATGGCGACGGTCACTTTCACGGGCTGCAATCCGATCTGCTGTTTCGCGAAGACCTGACACCGGTGTGCAGCCGCAAGCTGTTCCACGAAGTTCTCGGCGATAAGCGGCTGTCGAAAGTGACACCGGACGACCTCAAGCACTTCACCCTGCTGCATTCCGACACCTGCACCCAGAATTGGCAATCCTGGCTTGGTTTCGCCGGCGCCAGCTTCGTGCTCAGCGAGACCAAGAGCATCTATTTCGACTCGTGCATGATGTCCTACGAGGCAGCCAATTCCGGGATGGGCTTTGCGGTGGCCAACCGTGCCTATATGGCCAGCGACATCCGCGCCGAAAGGCTGGTGGCTCCCTTCGCCGTCCACCACCCGAACACGGCTGGTTGGTATTTTGTTTCCCCGCTGAGAGGCCTTGCCGCACGCAAGGTCCAGTTGTTCAAGCAGTGGGTGATGGCGGAAGCGGCTCTGACGCAGTGCCAACTGGACAGCGAAATCAGGGGCGAGGCTTCGACGGCCGCCTGAATCTCGGGCAAGTATCCGGTGTGCCGGCTAATTCTGATGCAAAGACAATGCTGCAGCACAAAATGCAGCGATAGTAGGCGCAAGCTCTTCGACCTTCGGACGGCACCGAATCAGGCGAAAGCTCTGCCCTCCTCGGTCCGCTGAAAAAGCATCAGGTCCAACCCCAGGCTTGGCCGTCCCAGGATGGTCAGGATCGTATGCGCCTGGCCGCGATGGTGGGTCTGGTGGTTGAAGACATGATCCAGCGCCGGCGCCAGCCTTTGCGAGACGGTGCGCATGTCCGAAACGGTCATGTAGGTGAAGCGGCCCGTCAACGCCTTGTCATTGAGGCCGCCGACCCAATCGATGATCCTCCTGTCCTCGGCTTCACGCGCCGCCCGCAGGCCGGTCAACCCCCGATGCAGGATGGCATCCAGTGTCGTCGGCGCGTCGCCCTCGCCGGTGAAGCGCTTCATCCAGATCCGGTCGGCCGTCAAAAGGTGGTTGAGCGTGCCCATCATCGAGCCGAAGAAGGCGCCGACATCGCGGTTGAATTCCTCATCATCGAGTTCGGCGGCGGCATCATAGATGCGACCGTTGGCCCATTGATTATAGGCCGCAAACATCATGAAATGCTGTCTCATGGCTTCCCTCGGCTCACGTCGATGCGGGGCCTACCTAACCCGCAGGAACGCCGCCGCCAATGACCATTCTGCTCTATGATCTCGTCGGACGCGACACCACACGTCCGTTCAGCCCGCATTGTTGGAAGGTGGTGATGGCGCTTGCCCACAAGGGGCTCGACATATCAACCGTACCGACGCGCTTTCTCGAGGTGCCTGCTGTCGAGGGCGGCGTTTCGAAAACCGTTCCGGTGATCCGCGACGGCGAGACAGTCCTCGCGGATTCCTTCGATATCGCGCTCTATCTCGATGAGGCCTATCCGGACCGGCCGACGCTGTTTGGCGGTGAAGGCGGCAAGGCGATGGCGCGCTTCGTCGAACGCTGGTCGCAAGTGACCATTCATCCCTACGTGACCACCGCGGCCATCATGGACCTCCATGCCATGCAGGACGCGGAAAACGCCGTCTATTTCCGCCAGAGCCGGGAGCAGCGTCTTGGCAAACAGCTGGAGGAGGTGATGGCCGCCAGGGAGGCCGGGCTCGGCAATTTCAGAGCCTCGCTGGAGCCATTGCGCTCGACGCTCTTCCATCAGCCATTCATCGGCGGCGCGTCGCCGCTGTTCAGCGACTATATTGTCTTCGGCGCCCTGCAATGGGCGCGCATAGCCTCGCCCTACCAACTGCTCGACGACGGCGACGTGGTGGCGCAGTGGTTCGCCCGCTGCCTCGACCTGCATGGCGGTCTGGGACGAAAGGTCGCCGCCGCGGCTTGACGCCGTAAAGCAGTACTTACTTGGCCGCCTTCTTTGGCTTGCCGGCCTTCGTGGCAGCCTTTGCCTCCTTGGGGGCGGCCTTTGCCTTGCCTGCGCCAGCTGCCTTCCTGGTTGGCTTTTTGGCTGCCGACTTGCCCGTGGCGTCCTCCTGGTCGACATCGGCGGCCGCCTGATGCCAATGGCGCTCATGATGTCCAGCCGGCTGGCCCTCTTGCAGCCAGATCTGGTGCGCACGGTTGCGAATGCGTTCCTGACGATCGTCTGTCATGGTCATGGTGTCTCCATACGGCCCGACCTCAGCGCGGCGCCGACACGCGAGTATAGCAAGCAACGCGTTGCTGTGTAGCCGTCTGATCTCGGCTTCGGGAGCACAGAAAAGCGCAGCGGCCTGCCCTTCGCTATCGCTCCCTGCCCTTCGGGCGTTCAAACCCTTTGAAAGGTCCACTGGACCTTTCAATCCGCCCGAAGGCGGACCGGGCTTTCACCGTTCGTCGCTCGGAAAGCCAAGCAATTGGCTTTCCGTCCGCTTCGCGGACCATCCCTCACCCCTTTGGCCTCACCCCTTTGGCCTCACCCCTTGGCAATGGGCCGGGCGGCTTGTATAGAGCCCGCCACTCTCAATTCCATTCTCAGACAAGGACGACCCATGGCGCTCGAACGCACATTTTCCATGATCAAGCCGGACGCAACCCGGCGCAATCTCACTGGTGCCATCACCAGGATGCTGGAAGAGGCAGGCCTGCGCGTCATCGCCTCGCGCCGGGTCTGGATGAGCCGCCGCGAAGCGGAAGGCTTCTATGCCGTCCACAAGGACCGCCCCTTCTTCGGCGAACTGGTTGAATTCATGTCGTCGGCACCGACCGTCGTCCAGGTGCTGGAAGGCGAGAACGCCATTGCCAGGAACCGCGAAGTGATGGGCGCCACCAACCCGGCCAACGCCGCCGAAGGTACCATCCGCAAGGTTCACGCGCTGTCGATCGGCGAAAACTCGGTGCACGGCTCCGACGCGCCGGAGACCGCGGCAGAAGAGATCAAGTACTGGTTCTCGGACACCGAGATCGTCGGCTGAGCCGATAATCCAGACCTTGGATTACGTGAAAAGGCCGGCGTTTCGCCGGCCTTCTTCGTCGGGGTCAGCTTGCCGCGCTGAAGCGCAGGATCTCGCGGCCATCCTTGTCGACAATGATGAGCTTTCCGGCATCGACACGGTATGACGCCGCCTTGGCCAACGCATCGAACAGCGCCTTTTCCTCGGCCATCACCTCGGGCGCACAGGCCTTGTAGGTCGAGCCGATGTCCCTGATCGCGATCGTTTGGCCATCGAGTTTGGCGGTGGCGAAATAGGTGTTGCAGGGGCCGCTGCCGCCCGCCTTGCCGGCCCCGCTGACCCTGAACGTCGCTTGCGGGGCACTAATAGCGCCGATGCCGTCGATATAGTCGACCAGCCAGAGCTGGTCGAAGACGGAAGCCGTCGGCTCGGCACTCGGGGTGACCATCTTCAGCATGATGGTCTGCGGCACGTCGGCCAACGGATCGACCTGATGGCGCATATCGGAGATGAACAGCAGCTTGTCGTCGACGGTGATGCGGGCTTGCAACGCGTAAGTCATCTGCGACCGGATGACCGAAGGGTCGAATTTGATCTCGAAGCTGATCGGCACCTGGCCTGCCGGCTTTACTTGCTGCTCACCGATGATGGTGGCCGGCGCGTCGGCCAGCGACACGTCCGCCAGCTGGACGGAGAGCACGGCACTGGGCGGCAAGGCAATGCGCTCGCGATAGATCACCTCGCCTCTCACGGCCCTTTCAGCGGCAACAGACTGCTCCGGAACGGCCAATATGCCGACGACCAGAGGCACGAAACCGAAGATCAAGAACTCCGCGATCCTGTCCAGCATGACCATCTCCCTCACCCCGGGCTGCCAATGCCCCGGGCTGCCAATGCCGAGGCTGACCAATCCCGCCAATTGGCCAAAGGATTGCGGTCAATGCATGGCTGCGGCGGATCTTATTCGGACTGATACCAGCGTTGCGCGGCGTTTGCATCGGCTTCCTTGGCCTCGACCCAGCCACCCTCCGAGCCGTCAGCCCGATGCTCCTTCTTCCAGAAAGGCGCGCGCGATTTGAGATAGTCCATCAGAAAATTCGCCGCCTCGAACGCCGCATGGCGATGCGCCGAGGCTGCCACCACCAGCACGATGTTCTCGCCGGGCGCGATCTTCCCGTGGCGGTGGATGGCGGTGAGCCCCTGCAATGGCCAACGCTCGACCGCTTCAACAGCGATGCGGGCGATTTCCGCTTCGGCCATGCCGGGGTAGTGTTCGAGCTCGAGCGCTGAGAGCGCGCCCTGCTCGTCGCGGCAAAGGCCGGAGAAGGTCACCACGGCGCCGATATCGGCGCGGCCTTGCGTCAGTCTGGCGATCTCGGCGGCGACGTCAAAATCCTGGCGCTGAATGCGCACGACAGGCAAGACCGCGCCGCTCATGTCAGCCCCCGGTCATCGGCGGGAACAGCGCGATTTCGCGGGCGCCCGCGATCTTCTCGCGGTGCTCGACATGTTCCTGGTTGATGGCGACGCGGATCACGTCGGGATATTGCAGAGCGTGCTCGTAGCCATCGCCGCGCGATTTCAGCCAGCGCAGGAGATCGGTCACCGTCTCGATGCCCGCAGGCAGGTCGACATCCTCCTCAGCCATGCCGATGCGTTCGCGCACCCAGGCAAAATAGATGAGCCGTGTCGTCATCTCACTCGTCCATGATGTGCTTGAGGCCGGCGCGGAAATAATCGTAGCCGGTGTAGAGCGTGACCAACGCCGCGATCCACAGCAGAACCAGCCCGGTCTGCGTGGTCAGCGGAAAGATCTTGTCGCCGGCCGGTCCGGCCAAGAGGAACGCTATGGCGACCATCTGGATCGCGGTTTTCCATTTTGCCAACTGCGTCACCGGCACCGAGACTTTCAGCGCCGCCAGATACTCGCGCAGGCCCGAAACCAGGATTTCACGGCACAGGATGATGATCGCCGCCCACAACGACCAGCTGGCAATGCCCGCATGGCGATCGGTATCGGCGGCCAGCAGCAGCAGGCATGTGGCGACCAGCAGCTTGTCGGCGATCGGGTCGAGCATCTTGCCGATGTTGGAGGTCTGCTGCCAGGCGCGTGCCAGATAGCCGTCCAGATAATCGGTGATCGAGGCGAGCAGGAAGATGATCAGCGCCGACCAGCGGGCAAAGTCGCTCGACTTCAGATGTCCTTCGAGAAAAAAGCACAGCACCACCAGCGGCACCGCGACGATGCGGGCGTAGGTGAGCATATTGGGCAGGTTGAACGCGCGCTTGGCCATGTCTGGGAAACTCTTTCTGCCTGCCTACTCAAATCAGATGCGAATGTAGGGGGTCAACAGGCCAGATTCGACAGGCCAGATGAAAGTGCCGGATTTTTCAACTCTCGTGGAAGTGATTGTAGACCAGTTTCGCCACCTGTTCGGAAATTCCGTCGACTTTCCGCAGATCCTCGATGGCGGCGCGGCTGACCGCCTTGGCGGTGCCGAATGCCAGCAGCAATGCCCGCTTGCGGCCGGGACCGATGCCGCTGATCTCGTCGAGCGGGCTCTTGACCATCTCCTTCTTGCGGCGCGCCCGATGCGAACCGATGGCGAAACGGTGGACCTCGTCGCGCAGGCGCTGGACGAAATAGAGCACGGGATCGCGAACCGGCAGCGAAAACGAGTCCCTGCCTTTGACGAAGAAACGCTCACGGCCGGCATCGCGGTCCTGGCCCTTGGCGATGCCGATGGCCACCACCCGGTCCTCGATGCCGAGATCGGCGAGGATCTTGCGCACCGCAGTCATCTGGCCCTGGCCACCGTCGATCAGGATGACATCGGGCCAGGCCGGGAAGCTGCCGGAGATATCGTCCTCCATATCGTCCGCCGAACCATCAGCCGCATCCCCAGCCGGGACATCGCCATGCTCCTTCAGCAGCCGCGAAAAACGTCGCTCCATCACCTCGCGCATCATGCCGAAATCGTCGCCAGGTGTGATCTCGGTCGAGCGGATGTTGAATTTCCGGTACTGGTTCTTCACGAACCCTTCCGGTCCGGCGACGACCATGGCGCCGACCGCGTTGGTGCCCATGATGTGTGAGTTGTCGTAAACCTCGATGCGCACCGGCGGCTTGGCCAGGCCGAATGTCTCGGCGAAACCCGCAAGCAGGCGTCCCTGGGTGGAGGTTTCAGCCAGCCGGCGTCCGAGCGCTTCGCGGGCATTCTGCAAAGCGTTGTCGGTCAGGTCCTTCTTCTCGCCGCGCTGCGGCACGGAGATCGCGACCTTGCGGCCAGCTCGGGTGGAGAGCGCCTCGGCCAGCAGTTCCTGATCCTCGACGCCATGCGACAGAAGAATGTTCCGCGGCGTCGGCTTGTCGTCATAGAACTGCGCCAGGAACGAACCCAACACCTCGGCTGCTTCCAACGCCGGATCGGCCTTGGGGAAATAGGCGCGGTTGCCCCAGTTCTGGCCGGTGCGGAAGAAGAACACCTGGATGCAGACCTGGCCGCCTTCCTGATGGATGGCGAAGACATCGGCTTCGTCGACGGTCGCCGGATTGATGCCTTGGTGGCTCTGCACATGCGACAGGGCCGCAAGTCGATCGCGATAGATCGCGGCGCGCTCGAAATCGAGAGCTTCCGACGCCTGCTGCATGGCGGCCGAGATTTCCGTCTTCACCTTCTGGCTGCGGCCGGACAAGAAGTCCTTCGCCTCGCCGACCAGTTCCGCATAGTCCTGATGCGAGACCTCGCCGGTGCAGGGACCAGCGCAGCGCTTGATCTGATAAAGCAGGCATGGCCGCGTGCGGTTCTCGTAGAACGAGTTGGTGCAACTCCTGAGCAGGAAGGCGCGCTGCAGGGAGTTGATGGTACGGCCAACGGCACCGGCCGAGGCAAACGGGCCGAAATAATCGCCTTTGCGCGAGCGCGCGCCGCGATGCTTGTAGATGCCCGGCGAGACATGATCGCCGGTCAAGAGAATGTAGGGAAACGACTTGTCGTCGCGCATCAGGACGTTGAATCGCGGCCGCAAGCGCTTGATAAGGTTGGCTTCGAGCAGCAGCGCTTCGATCTCGGTGCGGGTGACGACGAACTCCATCGTCGACGTCTCACGCACCATGCGGCCGATGCGGGTGGTGTGGAAGCGGCCTTGCGCGTAGTTGGTGACGCGCTTCTTCAGGCTGCGCGCCTTGCCGACATAGAGCACATCGCCGGCAGCGTTCATCATGCGGTAGACGCCGGGCGCGTTGGGAAGCCGCTTGACCAGCGTCTGGATCACCTCGGCGCCGATCATGCCTTCCGCGTCGCCGGCATGCGGGGTCCAGTCGATGGCGGTGAAGGCGACATCGGGACCGACGGTTTCAACGATCTCCTCGACCGCCTCGTCCTCGAGGTCGATATCGGGGGGCAGATCGTCGGCGCCGCCGCGCGGCTTGCTTTTGTGGTCTACAGGACTCATTCCGTCATGCCTGTCACATCGGGCGTCTGCCATGCAAGATGCTGGCCGCCATCAAGCGCGATCATCTGGCCGGTGACCGAGCGCGCTTCCCAGAGATAGCGGATCGTGGCGCCGAATTCCGGCAATTCCGGGCCGCGCTTGAGGACCAAGCCATCCACCTGTGCGGCAAAATCGCTGTCGTCCTGACGCGCGTTCTTCAGTGTCGGCCCCGGGCCGATGGCATTGACGCGGATGCTGGGGCCGAGCGCTTGCGCCATCATCTGGGTGGCCGTCCACAGCGTCGACTTGGACAGCGCATAGGAGAAGTAGCGCGGCGTCGGACGCCAGACGCGCTGGTCGATCATGTTGACGATCAGGCCCTCCTGCCCTGCCGGCAACGCCCGGGCGAAATTCTGCGCCAGCAGCGCGGGCGCTTTCACATGGACGGCAAAGTGCCGGTCCCAGGCCCGCCAGTCGAAATCCCGAACCGAATCGTCCTCGAACAGCGACGCATTGTTGACCAGCAGCGGGATGGGTCCGAGCGCTGCTTGCGCCTGGCCGACAAGATCGTCGACGGCGTCCATATCGGTCAGGTCGGCGGCGACCACGGCGGCGCGGCCACCTCCGGCGATGATTTTGGCAGCCAACGTATCGGCCTCGATGCGCGAGCGGTTGCAATGGATGGCGACGGCAAAACCGTGCGCGGCGAGATCCTCGACGATCGCCCTGCCGATCCGCCTGGCCCCGCCCGTCACCAGCGCCGTGACAGTGGCTTTGCTCATATGGTGTCAATCCTCAATTTCGGCCCGAAAAAGCGGTGCCGGCGAAATATGGCCCGGCATGCGTTAAATGGTGTTCGCACCTTGGGCAGCATTGTGGCGAAACGGCCGTTTGGACATCCCGGCCCGCCCTGGACTCGGGCGCGCACGACCGCAATATAGGGTGCTGGAGTCCTTGCACCAAGCGGTGTGCAGCGCAGCATGGGATGGTTCCTGCCATTTCGCTGTTGCGAAGATGCAACGTCAAGGTTCTGCCTCATTCGTGCCGGGGAATGACCCAAGTTCAGGTTCGCTTCAGCCGCATTTTGACACGACATTTGGAACCGACGAACGCCAGATCCGTTTCACCCCCCGGACGGGTAGATGGCGATCGTGAGAAACAAGCCTGTGTCCTGTGGCTTAAGGAGTAAAGAACAATGCAAGCCAATCTCAAATTCGCACGGCCGCTGGCCGTTGCGCTTGGGCTCTTCGCCCTCAGCGGAACTGCCTATGCTGCTGACGTGGTTTCGGAAGAGCCGCCGGCACCTGCGCCGATCGCTGAACTTCCGGTCGCTTCGTGGGCCGGCCCCTACGCCGGTCTCAACGTCGGCTATGGCTTCAGCGGCCGGACCAAAGAAAAGGATTTCGACGTTGAAACCGATACCAAGGGTTTCGTCGGCAGTGTCTTCGGCGGCTACCAGTGGCAGCAGGAGAACTTCGTCTACGGCGCTGAAGCCGAACTCGGCTACAACGGCGTCAAGGGCGACGACAACGGCATCGACTCCAAGGCCGGCTTTGAAGGTTCGCTGCGTGCCCGTCTCGGCTACGCGGTCAGCCCAGAAATCCTGCTCTATGGCACCGGCGGTCTCGCCGGCAGAAGCCTGAAGGTGGAAGACACCGTCCTTGGGGCCAGCGATCGCGCAACGATGCTCGGCTGGACCGCCGGTGTTGGCACCGACATCAAGCTGACCGACAATGTCTTCGGCCGCGTCGAGTATCGTTACACCGACTTCGGCAGCAAGAGCTTCGACGGCATCGGCAAGGTCAAGGCCACCGACAACCGCGTCACCTTCGGCGTCGGTATGAAGTTCTAAGTCGTTCAAGCCACGACACGAAAAAGCCGGGCCTCGCGCCCGGCTTTTTTTGTGTCTGAGTGATTTTCCCGGTGATCGAATCGATAACCCGGGAAATCAATTCCGGGCAATCGGCTATCAACCAGGAATGCAGGGCTTCAGTTCTGGAAACTTCTCGTCGAAGCGTGCCGCCCATCGCGTCAACCGGGCGCGACCCTTCTCCCATTTTCCGGCAAAACGCAGCGAGAGATAGCCAAGGCAGGCGCGCAGCGCCATCTGGCCGGCGGTGATCTTCTTCGGCAGCTTCGGCGGGTTGGCATTCAGCAGGTCGAGTGCCGCCGTGATCTTCGCCCACTGGCGATCGAGCCAAGGCTGATAGACCATCTCCTCGGGCCGCGTGCGCCGTTCATAGACCATCGACAGCGCGCAGTCGCAAATGCCGTCGGCCAATGCCTCCAGCACTTCAGCCTCGAGCCGCTTGTCGGGATTGCGTGGAAAAAGCGCGCTCTTCGACAAACGGTTGAGATGCTGGGTGATGGCGCGACTGTCGTGGATGGAGCGGCCGTCGTCGAGCACCAGAACCGGGATCTTGCCGAGCGGGTTGGCGCCGATCAGTTCGGTCGGTTTGTCGTCCGTTTTGACCGCCACCGTTTCGATGTCGATGCCGGCATAGGCGGCTGCCATGCGCACTTTGGAACTGTAGGGAGAGGAGGACGCATAGAGCAGTCTGGGCATGATCGGTTTCCTGTTTTGCAGGCCGGCAGTGTTGACCGATCAAGCGCGATCGAGCAATGGCCAGAAGCGGAAAACCCGGCCGCCAGCGAGCGGACTCATCGGCCGGGGCCGTTTGGCGAGCGCTCCATGAAGACGGTGCTTGATCACATAGTCGCCGAGTTGCCAGAATCGCAGGGATCACTCAGCCGACAGCCAAGACCGAAGGGCCTCGCGCCGATATTTCATCAAGCGCATGAATGGCACAAAAAGCCCCACCGGACTCCGCCCTATGGCGAAGTCCTGGGAGCTGCGAAAAGATATCCTCCGTCCGCCTCTGTTCTCGCCTTCCGACTGCCAAACAACGAACGGGGCGCCTGTCGGGCACCCGCCCTTGACTGTTTCGGCACCGCCCCCGGCGAGGGAAGACGCGACTACTTCTTGCCGGCCTTCGCGGGTGCTGCCTTCGGCTTGGCCGCAGGTGCCGCTTTCTTCACCGGTGCTGAAGATTTCGCTGCCGCAGCCTTCTTTGCCGGAGCAGCTTTCGCAGCCGGCTTCTTGGCCGGTGCAGCCTTGGCAGGTGCAGCCTTGGCAGCCGGTTTTTTTGCAGGTGCTGCCTTCTTCGCTGCGGGTTTCGCCGCAGCCTTCGCTGCAGGCTTCTTGGCTGGTGCCGCCTTCGCCGCCGGCTTTGCCGCTGCCTTGGCGGGTGCTGCTTTCTTCACTGCCGGTTTCGCAGCAGCTTTCGCTGCCGGCTTCTTGGCCGGTGCTGCTTTTGCCTTGGCCGCCGCGGCCTTCGGCTTGGCAGCGGGTGCTGCTTTCTTCACTGCAGCTGCGACCTTCGCCGTCGCTGCTTTTGCGGGTGCTTTCTTTGCCGGTGCCTTCGACGCCGGCGCTTTGGATGACTGCTTAGCCATGCGATGCCCCTTCCGTTGTGCCGACGGCCGTAATGACCCGGCGCGCTCATGCATATCTGACTCGCGGCTTGCTAGCCAGCGAAGCAATAGACTGATTTTCGCAACTTAACTTTCGGTTACGATCGGCACATGATCGTGCTGATCGTCGCAGAAATTCACTGCTGATCTTCGACCATCGGCTAGAATGTGTCGCCGACATTCTCCACACTCCGCGGGAGCGCTCTTCTCGTGAAGCTCCGAAGATCAGCGAACAGCTTTGCGTGTCGATCTTCGTTCGCCAATATCATGACCACAGCCTCAGCGGTGCGATCATCTCATGCAGGCGGACGATCTATACTGCAATGCGGCAGCCGGCCAATGCATCACCTTGTCAAGCGCGATCGCAGACCCGACTGCTCGTGAATTGACAGACAACTCTATATGGCAGAGTATTCTGCACAGAAGGCCGGAGTACTTCGATGTCCATCGCACAGGGACAAACGGCGCTGTCGCCGTTCGAGATTGCCAAGACGGTCCGCCACGGCGGCGGCATGGTTGTCGGTGGCCTCCGGCTTGGCTGCACCGGAGCCAATCGATGAGTGCCGACGAAATCATCCACCAGAGCACTCGGCTCAGGATCATGGCCGCGCTGAACATGCTGGAAAGGCGCCAAACGCTGGACTTCACCGGGCTGAAGGCCATCGTGGACGTCACGGACGGCAATCTCGGCGCGCATCTCGATACGCTGGCCAGGGCCGGTTATGTCGACATCGAAAAGCTGTTCGTCGGCCGCCGGCCGCAGACGCGCGTCAAGGCGACCACGAGTGGACGGCGCGCGTTCCGCGGCCACGCCGCATTCCTGCGCAAGATCATCGATCAGGCGATGCCGCGCAGGAAATAGCGTGGCGACTGGGCAATCCGCTCAGCGCGCGGCAACAACGGCAACGCCGGCGCCTATCATCACACCGCCCGCCGCGCGGTCACCCGGCGTACGATCCTTGGCGTGCGCAACAGGTTGCGGGCGCGGCCGGCGAGGATGATATGAACGCCGATCACCACCGCTTCAACAGCCAGGATCACCATCATCAGCACACCAAGATGAGCAGCATTGAGCGATGCGCCTACGCCGCTAGGCAACAGCGCGACGTAGAACAACGGCATTTTCGGATTGCCAAGATTGAGCGCGATGCCGGTGGCAAAAATCGTCAGCAGCCCTCGCCGTCCTGAGACGGGCTGCCGTCCAGAATCTTCGCGATCCGCATTTCCGTCACGACTGATAGCCGAGGCAGATGGCGCCGAGCGCGACGATAGCGCAGGCGCCGACCCGCCGCGGCGTCAGCATCTCGCCGAGGAACAGGCGTCCGATGAAGGCCGCGAAGACGACGCTGGTTTCGCGGATCGCGGTGATCGGACCTGCTGGTCCGAGCGCGAAGGCCGCGACCACGACACCGTAGGCCAGAAGTGCAAACAGGCCTCCGCCGAGCGCCTTCCAGGTTTCAGGCGCGCGCGGGTCGACAATGAGCCGGCCACGGCAGGCGACGAAGGCCGCCGGCAGCAACGCGCCGTAGATCAGCAGGACCCATGCGGTGTAGGCGCCGGCATTTCCCGCCGCCCGAACGCCGAGCGCATCGACCGTCGCATAGGCGGCGATGATCGCTCCCGTTGCCAATGCATAGAATATCGATGTCGTGGCGGCCCTGCCCCGTCCGAGTGAAAGGCCCATGATGCCGCCAGCGACCAGCGCGACGCCGACGGTCTGCGGCAGAGTGAGCTGCTGGTTGGCCAGGAAGAACCCGCCGAGCGTGACAAGCAGCGGCACGCTGCCGCGAACGATCGGATAGACCTGCCCCAGTTCGCCGTATCTGTAGGCGGCCACGAGAAACAAGGTGTAGCCAACCTGCAGGCAGGCCGAGAGCACGATATAGGACCAGGCCGGCGCGGCCGGAAGGGCGTGGAAGAAGGCGAAGGGGATGGCGAGCGCCGTGCTTGAAAAGCTCATGACGGTAACGGTCCACAACCGGTCGGCCCCCGTGCGCAGGAACGCGTTCCAGCTTGCGTGCAGGATCGCCGCAAACAATGCGAGCCCGATGACCAGCGGGCTCATTGCGGCCGGCGCGAGGCGGCGACGATGCCCATGGCCGCCTTGCGGGAGTCGCGAATGGCGGCTTCTGCCTGCCCCATCTGCGCCAGCAAGGTCGCACCTTCGATCAGCATAAGCAGCGTCGCCGCCACGCTCTCGGCGCGGCCGTGCGGCATCATCTCTTCGAGGATAGACTGCATGCGCCGCTTGAGGCCGTTCTTCTGCCTGACAACGGCCTCGAAAATCGGGTGCCCGGGATCGCCGAACTCGGCCAGCGCATGTGCGAACAGACAGCCATGGAAATCCGGGCTGCGGAACCAGCGTGCATGCCAGTCGAAGATTTTTCCGATTTTCTGCTCCGGCGGAACGTCCTCCTGGGCGAGCCGGTCGAGTTGGCGGTCGAAACGCATAGCGCGATAGTCGAGCACCTCGACGATCAGTTCGTCCTTGCTGGGAAAGTGGCGATACATCGTCATCTTGGCCACATCGGCTTCGGCGATGATCCGGTCGATACCGGTGGCATGGAAGCCGGCGCGCTTGAACAGCACGTAGGCCGTGTCAACGACGTGTTGGCGCTTGCCGGAAGCGGACGATGGCGTCATGGAGATTACCTAGTATTGAGACAGGTCTGTCTCGCCTGTATGCGACGGATCGAACCTGCTGTCAACGCGGCGCGAAAAAACGCCTGCAGCCGATCAAGCCACAGGCGCGAAAGAGATTGGAAGGGGAAACCGGGTCTAGCGCAGAATGCGGCAGCGGCCGTTGTAGACCATCCAGCGGTCGAAGCCCGAGACACAGAATTCGACATTGTCGCCGATCGAGGCAAAGCCCTGGCCTTCCTCGATCAGGTACCAGATGGTGCGATCGCGGCCGTCGGACAGACTGACGGTGGCGCCGCAATAACGGCGACCGATCGGCCAGGTATCGTTGGCCGCCAGATAGCGATGCTGGTGGATGCGCCGGAAATCGGTGATCTGCACGTCAGGCAGATGCGGCACGTGATGCACCTGATAGGAAAAGCGGCTGGTGATCTTGTTCAGTACCCAGGGCTGACCGCAGACCCCGCTGTCTTCATCGGAATAGACCGTAAGATCGGCGGCCTGCACGGTCTGGGTGATACCGAGAGGCGCAGCAAGCGGGGTGAAGAGCGAAATCAGGGCGGCAAGGGCGGATTTGGCGAAGCGAGTCATGGCAGCCTCTCAAGGTCGATTGCGCGCACTGTGCGGATTCGCTCGGCGGCGGTCAAGCGGTTGCGTTGACAATGGTTTCCCAGTTTGAAACCGCTTTTTGACCAAAGCCGAATTTGCACGCACCGGAATGGCTCTGGCACGTTCATATCCAGACCCAAGAGCACGCGGTCCCTGGGTCGTCGATGAGACCGCCTCAAGCCTGCTCGCCGGCCAGCCATTCCAGCGACCAGTGCGCCGGCCGCCCCACCGCAAGCAGCCTGTGCAGGGCCGGCAGCAGCGTCCGCAGCTCGCCCTCCAGCGTGAACGGCGGGTTCACGACCAGCAGACCACTGCCGTCGAGGCTGGGTTCCGAAGAGGCCGGCCTGATCTCGAATTCGATGTCGAGCAGCTTCGGGATGCCGGATTGCTTCAGCGCCTTGCGGAAAGCGATGATCGCCTTGCGGTCCTTGATCGGATACCAGAGCGCATAGATGCCGCCTGGCCACCGCTTGTGCGCCCTGGCGAGCCCGTCGACGAGGCGTTCGAACTCACCCGCTTCCTCGAATGGCGGATCGATGAGGACAAGGCCGCGCTTTTCCTTCGGCGGCAGATGCGCGCCGAGCGCCAGCCAGCCATCGAGCTCGATGATCCGGGCCTGGAAATCGCCGGCAAAGAACGTCCTCAGCCTTGCGGCATCCTTGGGGTGCAGCTCGATCGCCGTCAGCCGATCCTGCTTGCGCATGAGATGGCGCGCAATCAACGGCGAGCCCGGGTACTTCTGGATGCCACCCTCGGGGTTGAGCGACCGTATTGTCTCCAGATAAGGCGCGAGCAGCGCCGCCACCGGAGCGGCGAACGGGGCATCGATCAGCCTGCCGATGCCGCCTTGCCACTCACCCGTCTTCTGCGCCTCGGCGGACGACAGGTCGTAGCGGCCGATGCCGGCATGGGTGTCGACGACCCGAAACGCCTTATCCTTCTGCTTCAGATACTCGAGCAAGCGCGTCAGCACGACATGCTTGACGACGTCAGCGAAATTCCCGGCATGATAGGCGTGGCGGTAGTTCATGGTTTTGTGCCGTTATGCATGTCGTTGTCCCAAAACCGCTGCACACTTTTGGGCGACATGCATCAGCCCCTGCCCCAACGCGGCGGTGGCGGCTGCGAGTTCGGATTTTCCGGCCGGCCGCCACGAGTGCGCAAAGTCAGCAAGAATCCGATCAGGCCGATCGCCATCAGCGCGAAGCCGACCGGCCGTGCACGGCTGTCGATCTCGCCGGCGCCGGAGCGCAGGATGAGATCGACCGCCCGCATTGGTATGTCGTCGGCATCACCCGGTCCGACGGTGAAGATATAGGGGCCAGGGCTGACGGTCGCGATCACGCCGGCCTCGTCGCGAAAGATCTTGTCGGTCAGTTGCGGGCTAGCCTGGCGAGGATTGTCGGAATGGTTGAACTGCAGCGTCGAGGCGAGCACCGTGCGGCCATTGCTTGCAGCGGTCAGCGTCAGGACGGTGCGCTGCTGCGAAACGATGCGCTCTGCTCTTGCGGTCAGGTCGACCAGCACCCGCACCGGCGCGTCGCGGCCGGAGAGCGGCACCGTCAGCGGCTTGAAGCGGCCCTGCTCATAGACCCGCCAGGTGCCGATCTCATGGCCGGAGAAGTTGCTCATCGCCCAGGGATAGACGACACCGATGCCGGCGCCGACGAGCAGGATCAGGACAAACAGAAAGCGCATTCAGATCACCATGGCGTATCGTGACCTTGCCAATAGCGCCCCGACGGCCAAAAGGCGATGGCCAGTTGCGGGCAGCCACCTGGAGGTGGGCCGTGCGGGTGCGAGCGCAACCAGATTGGCGGCGTGGCCGCGCAACAATTCAAGGTTCTACCTATGCGCTCAAAAATTAAGCCGAGTATTTCGCGCGCTGCGCTGACATCGCTGTCGGCTCATTCTCGGTCGTCCTTGCTGTCAAGTTTCGATTCTACCTCAAGGGACAGCTTCCGCGTCCGGTCATACATTGTCGTCGATCGAGCCAATATGCTGATTAGTAAAGAGGATTTTCCGTATGCGCCGTGTTTCAGCCCGAGAGACCGTCGCCCCCTCATGTTAACCATCCGCGAGCGCACTTGGTTAAGAAATCACTAATTTAGTTGACTATAATTTCCACAGGTATATTTTCGATATGTTGGGATGTGCAATTTGGGCGAGCAATCGGCGATGGTGACACCGAGCGGGTGACCGCGTTTTCGGGGCGCAGAGAATGCTGAGCGGCAGCACGGAGGTCGTGTAGTCGTACCAGCTTCGCGAAAGCCAAAGAACAATTAACGCACATCAGTGATGGCGATTCCGCAGACGCGGAGGTTTGCCACGTTCTCAGGAACGTGGCCGGGCGATGCTTTGTCCCGGCCCCGGCGGTAGCGTGTGCGGTGCGTGCGAGGAAAGCATGGGTAAGCTTGTCAAGGTTCTGAAACTGGAATCCGGCAGCCAAAGGGGCGCCAACCAAAGCCGACGACGCGCCCTTGTCGCCGGAGGCGCGGGGTTTTTAGGATCGCATCTGTGCGAACGTCTTTTGCGGGACGGATACGACGTTGTCGCGCTGGACAATTTCCACACCGGCAAAAGATACAATCTCAATACCCTTCTGCGTAATCCGAGCTTCACCTGTATCGAGCACGACATCGTCGATGCACTGCCTTCGGATCTTCAGTGCGACGAGATCTACAATCTCGCCTGCCCCGCCTCTCCGCCGCACTACCAGGCAGACCCGATCCACACCTTCAAGACAAGCGTGCTTGGATCGCTGAACCTTCTGGAACTCGCGCGACAGAACAAGGCCAAGATATTCCAGGCCTCTACGTCCGAAGTCTATGGCGATCCCTTCGTGCATCCACAGCCCGAGAGCTACTTCGGCAACGTCAACACGCACGGACCGCGTTCCTGCTACGATGAAGGCAAGCGCTCGGCCGAAACCCTGTTCTTCGATTATTCGAGAACCTATGGCCTCGATATCCGTGTCGCCCGCATTTTCAACACCTACGGGCGCCGCATGCAGCCCGACGATGGGCGTGTGGTTTCGAACTTCATCGTCCAGGCGCTGCGCGGCGAGGACCTGACCGTCTATGGCAGCGGCCAGCAGACGCGCTCCTTCTGCTATGCCGACGATCTGATCGAGGGCTTTGTCCGGCTGATGAACGCGCCGAGCGCGCCCACCCACCCGGTCAATCTCGGCAACCCTGCCGAATTCACCATCATGGAACTGGCGACGCTGGTCGTCGATTACACCAACGCCCGATCGAAGATCGTGCATCGGCCGCTGCCCGTCGACGATCCCAGGCAGCGCAAGCCGGACATCTCTTTTGCCAAGGCCAATCTCGGCTGGGAGCCGAAAATCAGCTTGAGCCAAGGGCTCGCGCGCACCGTCGAGTATTTTGACACCCTGCTCTACGGAAACCGCATTGCCAGAGGAGCTGCCGCCTCATGAGCCGGCCGGCAGTCCTGGTGACGGGTGGAGCCGGCTTCATCGGCAGCCACACCTGCAAGCAGCTGGCCTCCGCCGGCTACATGCCGGTGGTTTTCGACAATCTGAGCCGCGGCAACGAGAGATCCGTCGCCTGGGGCCCGCTTGTCGTCGGCGATATCCGGGATCGGGATGCATTGAAGCGGGCGATGGAAACGCACCGGCCGACGGCTGTGATCCATTTTGCGGCGCTGGCCTATGTCGGAGAGTCCGTTCGCGAGCCGGCCGAATATTATTCAACCAATGTGACAGGCACCATCGCGGTGCTCGATGCCGCACGCGCTTGTTCGGTCGAAAACATCATCTTCTCCAGCAGCTGTGCGACGTACGGCGTGCCGGAAGTATTGCCCGTTCGCGAGACCTCCTCGCAAAATCCGATCAGCCCTTACGGGCGCTCCAAGCTGATGGGCGAACAGATCATCGGCGACTATGCTTCCGCGTATGGAATGAAATTTGCTATCCTGCGCTATTTCAACGCTTGTGGCGCCGATCCCGACGGCGAGCTTGGTGAGTGGCATTCGCCGGAAACCCACCTGGTTCCCAGAGTGCTCATGGCCGCATCGGGCATCATCGACGCGATCGAGGTTTTCGGCACCGACTACGACACGTCGGACGGCACCTGCGTAAGGGATTATATCCACGTCACCGATCTGGCCCGCGCCCACCTGAAAGCGCTCATGCATCTCGAGGGTGGCGGGCAAAGCCTGGCGGTCAATCTCGGCACCGGGCGAGGCGTCTCCATCAAGGAAATCGTTAAGGCGGTCGGCCGAATGACGTCAAGACCGGTACCGGCAGTGTTCAGAAGCCGGCGCGCCGGAGATCCGGCGGAGCTCTACGCCGATCCGGGAAGCGCACGCGAACATCTTGGCTTTGTGCCGGAACTTTCAGACATCGACACGATTGTCAGGACGGCCGCTCCTTTTTTCGGACTGAAGACCAGGCCAATGAAACTGCCGCCAGCCAGGGCGGCAACGTCGGTCGCCGCTCGACGGGTCAGAGATAGCGGGGGCGACAGCTCGCGCGCTGGCCAAACCCGCTAGGGCTGCAGATATAAGGCGAGCCGCCCGAGAACGTGCCGCCATCGCCAGGATTGAACGAGATTTTCACCGGCGCCGGCGTGCTGGCTCTGATCCGTTGCGGTGGTGCAAAGGCGTAGGCACTTTCGGTTCCTGTTGTGCTTGTCATCTGGATCGGAAGGTCGGCCCGGAGCGAGCGCACGAGAAATCCGGCCTGCACGGGCTGGCTGCGGATGGCGTGGACCACAGGCTTGACGAGGACCGAATTGGTTTCGGTCGCATCCATACTCTGACACCCTGCAACCACAGAGATCATCGCCGCGGCCGCAACGATAACCACGATATTTCTAATAGATACGATATTTTTGCTTGGGTTGACTGCACCCATCGCTGAATTGTTCATCATGTGTCCCTTGCTATCAAGTATAAGCCAAGGGCGCATCGCGACATACTATGCTTCGCCGCTCTCACGCCGCATGAGTGACCACTCGCACATCACTCGTAAATATTAGACATCACTAATTATTAAATTTCATCAAAACCGTATGGTAGGGCCCATCGTCTCGTCGTTCTGTCAGATAAAGTTGGATGCCATCAACCAGCGATCCGCGCGCCTACGGCTCCAGCCGAACTGCTTGATGT
>NZ_RZPQ01000280.1:0-6712 GCF_003999135.1 Mesorhizobium sp. M7A.F.Ca.CA.004.06.1.1
AGGACGTCGTGCGTGGCAAGGCGATCAGGGATGCGATCCGGCTGATCACCGATCTGGTCGGCACCGGCGTCGCCAGCCAGGAATCCGTTCCGGCTGCCTTCGCCGTGCTGGAAGTCGCCCGTGGCGACCCCTGGCAAGCAGCCATCATAAGCGCCAATCTCGGCGGCGACACCGATACGATCGGCGCCATCGCTGCCGGCATGGCCGGCGCCTGCACCGGCTTTTCCCGATTGCCGCAAGAGTACATCCTCCGGCTTGTCGGCATCGACTTGTCAGAGGTTGGCGCGCTCGCCGCCGACCTTGTCGCGGCAAGGGCGGCGAAAGCCGGTTCCAGCAAGGACGCGGCGGCGTGAGCGGCCGTCTCGTCCATATCGGCAGTGCCGTGGTCGATTATGTCTACCGCATCGACGCTTTGCCGGCGCCCGGCATGGAAAAGACGGCATCGAGCTTCGCCCAGGTCGCCGGCGGCGGCTTCAACATGATGGTGGCGGCCAGCCGCACCGGCATGCAGGTGGTGTTCGGCGGCCAGCTCGGCAGTGGGCCGAATGGCGACTTCCTGCGCGCCGCCTTCATGGCCGAGAACATCGCGACACTGACGCCGCCATCGCCCTTGATGGACAGTGGCAATTGCGTCGCCATGATCTCCAGCGACGCCGAACGCACCTTCGTGTCATGGCCAGGTGCGGAGAGCGTACTCAGCCTCGATATGATGGCGCCCGTCGCGGTGGCGCCGGGAGACTGGGTGTTCACCTCCGGCTATACGCTGAGCTACCCCAAGAGCCGCGATGCGCTCACCGACTGGATCGAGGCGCTGCCGGCGAATATTCCCTTCGTCTTCGATCCGACGCCGGTCATCTCGGACATTCCACGCTCCATCCTGTCGCGGGTGCTTGCCCGCACCACATGGCTGAGCTGCAACACGAGGGAGGCGGCCGAGATTGCCGGCCCGGGCGATGTCGAGGGTCTCGCGGCGCGACTTCTGGGCGACCATTGCCCGCAGGCTGCTGGCGTGATCATCCGCTCCGGAGCAAAGGGTTGCCACGTACGGTTGGCCCACGGGTCAGCGCAGACCATTGCCGGCTTCAAGGTCAACGCCGTCGACACCAATGGCGCCGGCGACACCCATATCGGCGCTTTTGTCAGCGCGTTGGCGCGCGGCACCCCGCCCTTCGAGGCAGCGCGCTATGCCAATGCTGCGGCGGCCATTTCGGTTACCCGCCATGGTGGCTCCTCGGCGCCGACGAACCGCGAAATCCAGACATTCCTGAGCCATGCCGCCGATCCATCGGGAGCAGGCCGGACACAGAAGGCCAATGCATAACAGCTGGAAAAGCCTGACAAGCCCGGGAACCGGGCAAACCCACAGAGAGGAACCAACCATGCGCATGCCTGATTTGACTGCTCTGCTGACGGCGACCGCCGTCTTTACCTCCGCACTTGCGTTCGCCGCCAAGGCCGACGAAGTGCATGTGCTCAACTGGAAGGGTTACGGCGCCGATGAACCGTGGGCCGTCGAGGCTTTCGAAAAGGCGACCGGCAACAAAGTCGTCAACGACTTCTTCAATTCCGAACAGGAAATGCTGACCAAGATCCGGACCAATCCCGGCCTCTATGACGTGGTCATGATCAACGCGGCCTTCAACGACCAGGCGATGGCCGGGAAACTGATCCAGCCGATCGACGTTTCCAAGCTGCCGAACTATGCCGACATCAGCAAGGACAAGGCGGGATCGCCGATGCTCGTCCATGACGGCAAGGTCTATGGCGTGCCGTGGGTATGGGGCCTCACCGCACTCGCCATCAACGAAAAGTCCTTCGACAAGCCACCGACGAGCATCGCCGAAATGTGGGATGCCGCCCACAAGGGCCGCGTCGTCATTCGCGATGATGCCGTTGAAGCGGTGCAGTTCGGCGCCATCGCCACTGGCCAGAACATCAACGACATCAAGGATATGGATGCGGTCAAGACGAAGCTGACCTCGCTGATGCCGCAGATCAAGACCTTCTGGAGCTCGGAAAACGACTGGAACCAGATGGTCGCCTCCAACCAGATCGACATCGGCACCTATTGGAGCGGCTCGGCCGACCGCGCCAAGACGCATTTCAAGCTGCCGGTCTCGCTGGTGGTGCCGCAGGAAGGTGCCGTTGCCTGGCTCGACGCGTTTTCCATTCCGGTCGGCGCCAAGAACGTCGCCGGCGCCGAGGCCTTCATCAACTACATGATCGACCCGAAATTCTACGTCGAATGGGTCACCAAGGTCGGTGCTCCCGTCTCCGCCAACACCAAGGCGGTGGAAGCGCTGCCCGAGGATGCCTTCAACCGCAAGGTCATGGGTGATCCCGAAGTGGCCAAGCGCATCCAGTTCCAGGCGCCGATCACCGACGCCCAGCGCGAAGCCTATCTGGCGCTCTGGCAGCAGCTTAAGGTCGACGTGAAGTAAGATCACAGCCAGGCCAGCCGGCGGTTCGCGTCGGCTGGTTCTTCCAATCCTGGGAGGAGGGTACCATGGCAGCTGCGACAGCGTCGCGAAGCGGGCTGAGATCGGCATTGCCGCTGCTGGCACCGGCCTATCTCTGGCTGACGGTGGCGATCTTCCTGCCGCTATCCGCCATGGTCTTCTTCTCGTTCATGACCGAGCTGCCGCTGTCGGGAAAGCCGTGGGCGTTCACGCTTGGCAACTATGCCGCCTTCTTCTCGCAGAGCCTCTATCTGACGCTGCTGCTGGCCTCGCTGCGCCTTGGCCTCGAAGTGACGCTATGGTGCATCGTCATCGGCTATCCCGCCGCCTATGTGCTCGCCAAGGTGCTGAAGGGGCGCAGCCGCGAGGCGATCTTCCTGCTCGTCATCCTGCCGTTCTGGTCGAATGGGTTGGTGCGCATCTTTTCCTGGGCGATGGTTTTGCGCGAAGGCGGCATCCTCGACACCGCGCTTAATGCCGTGCTGCCGTTCAAGATCAACATCGACCTCATGTATTCCTATCCGGCCGTCATCATCGGGCTGGTGCATTCCTATGTGCCTTACATGGTGCTGACCTGTTATCTCACGCTACAGGCCATCGACGACTCGCTGATCGAGGCCGGGCGCTCGCTTGGCGCATCGCGGTTGCAGGTGCTGAAGCGGGTGATCATCCCGCTGTCGATGCCCGGATTGGTCGCGGGTGCGGCGCTGATCTTCGTGCCGGTCGTCGGCTCGTTCATGGAACCGCGCATCCTGGGCGGCCGCACCGGCACCTTCTACGGAACGGTCATCGAGGACCAGTTCGTCGCCGTGTTCAACTGGCCGCTCGGTGCCGCACTCTCCTTCATCCTGCTGGCGGTGGTGCTGGTCATCCTGGCGGTGGCGTCGCCAGTGCTGCGGAGGGCCGCGTGATGACGACGACCCGCATCCTCGAAGGACTCGGCCGCCTCTACATCTGGCTGCTGCTTGCCTTTCTTTATCTGCCGATCATCATCATGGCGCTGATGTCGTTCAACGTTTCTCCCTTCTACCAATTGCCGTTCGAATGGACGACTGAATGGTATGCTTCGCTGTGGCAGAACGACCAACTGATCGCAGCGACCTGGAACAGCGTCGAGATCGCGGTCATCACCACGATCATCTGCGTCGTGCTCGGCTCGGCGGCGTCGCTGGCGCTCTATCGCTACGAATTTCGTGGCAAGAAGTTCCTGCAGGCGCTTTTGTTTCCGCCGATCGCCATACCGTGGCTGATCACCGGCACGGCAATGCTGATTTTCTTCTTCGGCGTCGGTATCGGCCGTGGCCTGCATGCGATCCTGCTCGGCCATGTCGCATTGGCGCTGCCCTATGTCATCGTCGTCGTCTCGGCCCGGCTGCAGACCTTCGCGCCGGAGCTGGAAGAGGCGGCGCGCTCACTAGGCGCCAACCAGTGGCAGGTGACGCGCCGCGTCACGCTGCCCTGGATCATGCCCGGCGTCATCGCCGGCGGGCTGTTCGCGTTTGCCGTTTCGTTCGACCAGTTCGTGGTGTCCTATTTCCTGGCGACGCCGGGCCAGACGACGCTGCCGGTCGAAATCTACGCCGCGATCCGCAAGGGTTTCACGCCCGAGATCAACGCGGTCTCGACCATCATCATTGTCGTGTCGATGGCGCTGATGCTGCTGACGGCGCGGTTTTTCAAATTCGGCGGAGAGAAATAATGGCCGGCGTGCAGGTATCCGATGTCTCGCGCAGCTTTGGCGCACACAAGGCGTTGGACAACGTCTCCATCGACTTCGCCGATGGCGGCTTCTACGCTCTGCTCGGGCCGTCGGGCAGCGGCAAGACCACGCTGCTGCGGCAGATCGCCGGTTTCGATTTTCCTGACTCGGGTCGCATCACCATAGGCGGCGAGAGCGTCGAGCGGGTGCCCGTCGAGAAGCGCCGTATCGGCATGGTGTTCCAGAACTATGCCCTGTTTCCCAATATGAGCGTCGCCGACAATGTCGCCTTCGGCCTGTCGGTGCGCGGCGAGGCCAGGGCGATCATCGCTACCGAGGTGCAACGCGCGCTCGATCTGGTGCAGCTTGGCAAGCTTGGTGGCCGCCGGCCGCACCAGCTCTCCGGCGGGCAGCGGCAGCGTGTGGCTCTCGCCCGCGCCATCGTCACCAAGCCGCGCGTGCTGCTGCTCGACGAGCCATTGGGTGCGCTCGACAAGGCGTTGCGCGTCGACATGCAGATTGAGCTCAAGCGCATCCAGCGCGAGATCGGCATCACCACGATCTTCGTCACGCACGACCAGGAAGAAGCGCTGACGATGAGCGACCGCATCGGCATATTGCGCGACGGAAGGCTGGTGCAGGAGGGGCCGCCGGAGGAGATCTATAACAGGCCGAAGAGCGAGTTCGCTGCCACCTTCCTCGGCGACGCCAACATTTTTCGCGGCGATACGACGGGCGATGGCATCCGGCTGCCGGACGGCACGGCGATTGCCGCCGGCGCGGGTGCCAAGCTTGCCGCCGGCGCCAAGGCGAGCTGTGCCGTGCGCCCCGAACGCATCCGCATCGCCACGGATGCCGGAGCACCGGATGGCACTGCCAACATGCTCAAGGGGCAGGTTTCCAAGCGCATCTTCGCCGGCAACAACAGCACCTATTTCGTCGAGCGTGGCGGCCAGACGTTGAAGGTGATTGTACAGAACACGGGTGTCGACAGGCTGGCGGAAGGTCAGGACGTCGTTCTGCGCTGGTCGCCGGAGAGTACGGTGTTGATCGCGGCGGGGTAGGTAGAGCGGTTCGCCCCCCTCTGTCCTGCCGGACATCTCCCCCTCAAGGGGGGAGATAGGCAGCCTCAACGCCGCCACTCTTTCTTCAACACTGGAAATTTGCGAAAGCGGCAATGACAGCTAATCTCCCCCCTTGAGGGGGAGATGCCCGGCAGGGCAGAGGGGGGCGCTGTCCCTCCGTCCTTTCCGACAACGAGCCCGGAGCTGCGATGACGCTTAAATTGACCGCACAGGACCGATCCATGCTCGACGGCGAGCAGGGTCCGTCCGCCGCCGCTGCCATGAAAATCCTGGCCGCGTTTTCCAATGCGGTCGGGGCGGGCTGCCTGCTCGACATTGCCGGCGCCCATATCGATGGCTGTCTCTACCACGGCAAGGCCGGTCTCGATTTCGTCGAGCGGCTGGTCGAAGGCGGTGGCCGCGTTCAGGTGCCGACGACGCTGAATGTCGGTTCGTTCGATCTCATCCATCCCGGCATGGTCAAGATGCCCCTAGCGGAAGAGGTGCCGGCGCGGCAAGGCGCTCGGCGGCAAGGGCTCCGTCGTCATCATCGCCGGCCAGGCCGGCAACGGCACCACGATCGGACGCGTCAGCGGCTTCACCGACCGTCTCAAGGAAACCAATGCAGACATCAAGGTGCTCGACACGGTCAACGCCGACTTCGACCAGCAAAAGGCGCTGGTGGTCAGCCGCGATCTGATCACACGCTTCGGCGACCAGATCAGCGGCGTCTACGCCAATGACGACACGATGGCCCGCGGCTTCATCGATGCCTGGAAGGAGGCCAACCCCTCCAAGGCCGCACCGCCGATCGTCGGCATCAATGGCCAGAAGGATGCGTTCGAATCGATCCGCACCAATGAAATGTACTCGACCATCGTCCAGTCGCCCGTCGAGGATGGCCGCCTGGCGATCAACACGATGGCCGAGATCATCGACGGCAAGCAGGTCAAGGACCGGCTGCCCATCCCGCTGACCGTCGTCACCAAGGACAACGTCAACGCGGTCGAACCAGCGTTCTGATACAAGGAGGCCGGCCCGGTGTATTCGGGCCGGCCTCCTTTTCTTGCCAGAGAGAGAAATTCTAATAGCGGCGGCAGAATTGGAATAAACTAACTCTACAGAGTTTGTGGAATAAGCAATCTGCACTGGCGATCTGGTTTCCACCCGGACAGGACCACGCCATGCCCACTCTTTCGCATCAGCTACTCACCAAAGCAGGCATATCCGGCCGCCTTCGTCAGGCAGCGGGAGAGAGGCCATGAGCCGGGTCGTGCCGGACCGCATCAAGGTGCTCTGGTTTCTGCCGACGCATGGCGACAGTCGTTATCTTGGCACGGCCGAGGGCGGCAGATCGGTCGATCTGCCGTATCTGACGCAAGTGGCGAAGGCGGCCGACACGCTCGGCTACTATGGCGTGCTGTTGCCGACCGGCCGCTCGTGCGAGGATTCCTGGGTGATCGCATCGGCACGAGAGCCGATGCGATCAC
>NZ_RZPQ01000281.1:0-6703 GCF_003999135.1 Mesorhizobium sp. M7A.F.Ca.CA.004.06.1.1
CCCTGAAATATCGACGACCGCACCGCCTCCCAGGTGCGAACCGGGGCGAGTTTAGACAGTGGGCCGGAAATGCCAACCCGCAATTGTGCTCGTTAGACGAACGGTTGAGAGATCGGGAAGCAGATGGCGGCTTGCACAAAAATCCGTCGGAGCGGAAAGTTTTCCGCATCCTGTCGAAATCGTGCGCTGCCGCGCGACATACGTCCGGCTCGCAACGACGCGGCCTTCGAAACAACGGGAGAAGACCATGCGATACATGATTTTGATTTACGCCGACGAAGCCGCGATGGCGAATGCCCCGGCCGAGGCGACCTACCAGATGAGTGCCGCCTATGGCGCCTATACTGAGGCCCTGAAGAAATCCGGCGCGTGGCTGGCCGGTGACCGGCTGCGCCCGAGTCAGGCGACCACCTCGGTTCGGGTGGCTGGTGGCAAGACCAACGTCCTCGACGGCCCCTATGCCGACACCAAGGAGCAGCTTGCAGGCTTCTACATGATCGAGGCTGCGGATGCCGACGCCGCGATCGCCTGGGCGGCGCGCTGCCCGGCGGCCAGCGCCGGCACTGTCGAGCTGCGGCCGATCTGGGAACTGACCGAGTACCTGTCTGAGAAATGACGATGTGATGGACAGTCGCTCCGAGAACGCCCGGGCGGCCGCCGAGGCTGCCGCCCGGCAGAGCTACGGCAAGCTGGTCGCCTGGCTCGCTGCGCGCACGCGCGACGTGGCCGCCGCCGAGGACGCGCTGGCCGATGCCTTTGCCGCCGCCCTCGAGCGCTGGCCGCGAACCGGCGTGCCGGAAAAGCCGGAAGCCTGGCTGCTGGCGGTGGCGCGGCGGCGCCGTGTCGATGCGGTGCGGCGGCGGCTCACCAGCGAGGCCGGCCGCGAGCATCTCAAGCTGATTGCGCAGGAGGCGGAGGAACGCATGACCGAGGAAGACCTGCCCGACGATCGGCTGCGGCTGATGTTCGCTTGCGCCCATCCGGCGATCGAATCGAGCGTGCGTTCGCCGCTCATTCTGCAGACGGTGCTGGGGTTCGACGCCGCGACGATCGCCTCCGCCTTCCTGGTCTCGCCCGCAACCATGGGCCAGCGCCTGGTGCGGGCCAAGAGCCGCATCCGTGAAACCGGCATTCCGTTCCGCGTGCCGGAGCGGGCCGAACTCGGCGAAAGGCTGGACGCGGTGCTGGAGGCGATCTATGCCGCCTTCGCCGAAGGCTGGTCCGATCCGGCCGGCACCGAAACGCGGCGCCGCAACCTGGCGACCGAAGGCATCTGGCTCGGCCGGCTGGTGGCCTCGCTGATGCCGGAGGAACCGGAGGCACTGGGCCTGTTGTCGCTGATGCTGTTTGCCGAGTCTCGCCGCGCCGCACGGCGCAGCGCCGAAGGCGACTTCGTGCCGTTGGCGGAGCAGGATTGCCTTCTATGGGACCGTGCCCTCATCGACGAGGCGGAAGCGCTGCTTTCCCACGCAGCGGCCAAGGGCGTCATCGGCCGCTACCAGCTTGAGGCGGCCGTGCAGTCCGCGCATGCGGCACGAAGGCTCACCGGCCGCACCGACTGGGTGGCAATCCAGGAACTCTACGACGCGCTGCTTTCGATCGCAGGATCGCCGGTGGTGGCGATAAACCGCGCGGTGGCGATCGCCGAGGCCGAGGGCGCAGTGGCCGGATTGGCGGCTCTTTACGTGCTGGGCGACGACAAGCGGCTTGACGAGTACCAGCCCTATTGGGCCGCACGCGCCGGTCTCCTGGCCAGGCTTGGTCAGGTACCGCAAGCCTGCGAAGCCTATGACCGGGCGATCGGCCTCGAGCGCGACCCGGCGGTGCGCCGGTTCCTGCAAGGAAAAAGAGCGGTGCTCAGAAATTGAGCTTCAGCCCGGCCACATCTCGTGCGAGGTGTTGAGCGTCTTCATCAGCGGATGGTCGCGCAGCCGCGCCCACAGGCGTTCGATGTTCGGCCATGCCGTCCGCGCGCTGTCGATGTCGGGATACCAGGCCACCAGCATGACCAGATAGATGTCGGCCAGCGACATCCGGTCACCGACCAGCCAGTCACGGCCTTCGAGCGCGGCATCGAGAACGGCAAAGCCGCGGTCCATCTCTGCCACGGCCGCCTGCTTGACCGCCTTGGTGCCTTCGGGATCGGCAGTGTAGCGGTATGCGTAGTAGAAACGCAGCACCGCCGAATAGAGAACAGACGACATAAAGGCCATCCAGCGCAGGAAATCCGCGCGGGCAGGCGCTTCTGCTCCCGGCGCCAAATTGGCGTCGGGGTGTCGCTCGGCAAGCACGATGCAGATCGCTGCCGATTCGGTCATCGAGCTTCCGTCCGGCAAGGTCAGCACCGGCACCTGGTTCAACGGACTGATGTCGAGGAAGGCGGGATCGGGCCGGTCGGTCTTCGGCACGTCGATCTGCTCAAATGGTACATTGGCCAGCGCCAGCGCCGCCTCGACCACGAAGCCGCCGCTGCCGGGACGGGTATAAAGCTTGTACATAAATTCTCCCCCGGCCCGCGCAAAGCAGGCCGGGGGAGATATGAACCGGAAGCGGTGTGGCGCTCAAGCCGCCGATGGCGGCCACGGGCGTTTTTTCAGCGGGCCAGCTTGGTCACGAAGAAGCGTCGGACTACGATCCCAGCCCCTCGAACAGGATTGTCGACAGGTAACGCTCGGCGAAGGACGGGATGACCACCACAAGATTTTTGCCCTTGTTCTCCGGCCGCGAGCCGACGACGATGGCCGCCTGCAGGGCGGCGCCCGAAGAGATGCCGACCGGCACGCCTTCGAGGCGGGCGACGAGGCGGGCATTGGCCACGGAATCCTCGTTCGACACTTTGACGATCTCGTCATAGATCGTCGTGTCGAGGATTTTGGGCGCAAAGCCGGCGCCGATGCCCTGGATTTTGTGCGGGCCGGGCTGGCCGCCCGACAGAACAGGCGAGGAGTCCGGCTCGACGGCGACGACATGCACGGAGGGCTTGCGCTTCTTCAGCACCTGGCCGACGCCGGTGATGGTGCCGCCGGTGCCGATGCCGGCGACGAAGATGTCGACCTCGCCATGCGTATCGTTCCAGATTTCCTCGGCCGTCGTCGTGCGATGGATTTCTGGATTGGCCGGGTTCTCGAACTGCTGCGGGATGATCGCGTTGGGGATCGTCGCTGCCAGTTCGTCGGCCTTGGCGATGGCGCCCTTCATACCTTTCGGGCCTTCTGTCAGCACCAGCTCGGCGCCCAGCAGCGCCAGCATTTTCCGGCGCTCGATCGACATCGTTTCGGGCATCGTCAGGATCAGCTTGTAGCCCTTGGCGGCAGCGGCGAAGGCAAGCGCAATGCCGGTGTTGCCCGACGTCGGTTCGATCAGCGTGGTCTTGCCGGGAGAGATCTTGCCCGACGCCTCCAGCGCCTCGATCATCGCCACGCCGATGCGGTCCTTGACCGAGGCGATCGGATTGAAGAATTCGAGCTTGGCGATGAGATTGGCGACGATGCCCTTTTCCCGGGCGAACTTGTCGAGCCGCACCAGGGGCGTATCGCCGATCGTGTCGGTGATGGAATCGTAGACGCGGCCGCGGCCGGGCACGCGGGCTGATGTGGCGGGCTTCTTCATTTGTTTCGCTCCCAGAACTTCAGGCGAGTAAGGATTTCAGGCAAGTGGAATTGCAGGCAAGATAGGACCTTCGACCGTGCAAGATAGACTGTCGATTGAAAATATCCGAGTGGGACCTGTGTCTAAAACAGTGCCGTCTCGGAAAAGCATTTCCCGCAAAGGCCTGTTTGCGAAATGCTTTGGCCGAAAGCTCGCTATTGGCGGGCGGCAATCGCTGCAGCAGCACCGACCATGAAGCCGGCAGCCGTGCGGTTCAGCGCCTTGAGCGCGCGCGGAGATTTCAGGAACCAGCGCGCCTTGGCAGCCAGCGCAAGATACGGCACCAGCACCACCAACAGCACGACAACGGTCAGCGCGACGAGGATACCATAGTCTGCCAGCGTGATGGTTTTCAGGTCGACGATGGTCGGCGTGATGGCGAGATAGAAGATCATCGTCTTCGGATTGCCGAGCGTGACAGTCAGGCCGGCGGCAAAGCTCGACAGCAATCCCGCGCTGCCCGTTCGGGCCTCGACGGTCTCGGGCGTGATGCCGCTGTTCCAGAAGCGCCAGCCGAGGAAGGCGAGATAGGCGACGCCGAGCCATTTGATGGCCAGGAAAACCATGCCGAAACTCTGTGCGACGAAGGCGAGGCCAAGCACCACGGCGGTCAGATAGGTGATGTCGCCCACCATCAGGCCAAAGGACATCGCCAGCGACGAGCGGAAGCCGGAGCCGAGCGCACGCGCGACCAGCGCGGTGATGCCGGGACCAGGGATCGCGGCTGCGATGCCGAGGGCGGCGCTGTAGGCGAGGAATCCGGTAAGGGTCATGGCATTCGTCTCAGATCAGAATGCCTTGTCGCATGGGACCGGCTAAGATTGAATTCCCTGGGGTCGGATTCTATTGCACCAGATATCGGGGGCCTCGCCTCACGAAGCCCCCTCATCCGGCCGCTTCGCGGCCACCTTCTCCCCACTGGGGAGAAGAGACGAGCACGGGCCCGCCTACCTCCTCTACCCGCCGGGGAGAGGTCGGATTGTCCCGAATTGCTCTTCGCAATTCGGTTGGCAATCCGGGTGAGGGGGCCTGCGCTACCCAAGCAGATCAGGAGCGACCGTCGCCATGGGTGACACGCCAGATGGTACCGTTGCCGTCCTCGGTGACGATCAGCGCGCCATCCATGGTCACCGCCACACCGACCGGCCGGCCCCAGACCTCGCCGTTGGAGACGAAGCCGGTGATGAAATCCTCATATTCGCCGGTCGGCTTGCCGTCCTTGAACAGCAATCGCACCACCTTATAGCCGGTCCGGTTGCCGCGGTTCCATGAACCGTGCAGAGCGACGAAAGCATCGCCCTTGTATTCGGCCGGAAAGCTCTTCCCTTCGTAGAAGGCGATGTTGAGCGGAGCCGAATGCGCCTGCATCAGCACATCGGGAACGGTCGTTTTGCCGGCAAGATCGGGGCGCTCACCCTTGTGGCGCGGATCCTCATTGTCGCCGATATAGTACCAGGGCCAGCCATAGAAGGCGCCCTCCTTGACCACGGTCGCGTATTCGGGCGGCACATTGTCGCCAAGCGCATCGCGTTCGTTGACGACGCACCACAGCGCGCCGGTCGCCGGCTGCACGGTCATACCCGAGCAGTTGCGCAGGCCGGTGGCAAAGATGCGGCCGTTCTTGCCATCGGGATCGAAGGCCAGCACGCCGGCGCGGCCGTCTTCGGAACCCCAGGCTGCACCCAACGGCTGCGACTTCGCCCAGGCGTCGAGGCCGCCCTTCGGTTCCTTGCCCATGCGCTCGGCGACATTCGATCCCGAGCCGACCGACAGATAAAGCGTCTTGCCATCAGGCGAGAAGGCGATGTCGCGGGTCCAGTGATGATTGGCCGGGATGTTGCCGACGATGGTTTCCGGATCGCCGGAGGCCTTCAGGTCGCCATTGCGGTAGGCAAAGCGCACGATGCTGTCGCTATTGGCGACATAGACCCATTGCGGGTCAGCGCCCGGCGGATAGAAGGCAATGCCATAGGGCCGTTTGAGACTGCCGGCAAAGATGCCGTCCTGCACAGGGCTCGCACCGCCTTCGGCGAGGCGATAGATGCGGACCTGGTTGGCTTTGCTGTCGGCGACGAACAGGTCGCCGTTCGGCGCGACGCGCACGACGCGTGGATTGTCGATGCCGGATGCAACCAGCTCGGCCGAGAATCCCGGCGGCAGTTGCAGCTTCGCGTCTGCCGGCATGTCCGCAACGCCGGCGCTGTTAGAGGTCGATCTGTTGGCATAGGGCTTAGGCAGATCATCCGGTTCGATCAGGCGGCGTGTGCCCGGCTTGTCGGCTCGCCAGTCACCGAAGGCGTCCGCGCCTTTCAGCACCGGCTCGTCCGCCTGCTGGGCGAATGAAGCGGTCGAGAGAAACAGTGCGGCGGAAAGTGCGGAGCCGGCAAAACGCATCATTCGGTCCTCCAATGTTTGGGCGTGAAAACAGGAACGACCGGTTTCGTCGATCGTTCCACGGCACATGATGAGGTGGAGGAAGCTTCCGGTTCCCCGGTTCAGGTCCCGGCGGCGTAAAAATCGTCGTCGAGGCGTTTTTCCAACTCGACGAGATCGGCCGGCAGCGGCAGGCCCATGGCGCGCATTTCCTGCAGTTTTTCGCGCAACTGCTCCTGGATCTCGTGCTGGTCTTCCGGCTGGTTGACCATCTCCTCCAGCAGGAGGCTGATCCGGGCCTTGAATTCTTCGAGCGCCATCATCGTCTCCTCGGTTGGATCAGCTCAGCGCAGCATGCGTGAAATCAGCTGCGCCGTATAGTCGACCATTGGGACGATGCGCGCGTAGTTCAGCCGGGTCGGGCCGATGACGCCGAGCGCGCCGACGACGCGGGCATCCTTGTCGCGATAAGGCGCCACCACCAGCGACGAGCCCGACAGCGAAAACAGCTTGTTTTCCGAGCCGATGAAGATGCGCACGCCCGAGCCCTGCTCGGCGAGGTCAAGCAGCTGGATAAGCCCGTCCTGCGTCTCCATGTCCTCGAACAGATGCCGCAGCAGTTCGATGTCGGCCTGGGCGGTGACGTTTTCGAGCAGATTGGCGCGCCCGCGCACGATGAGCC